>NZ_JBSFMS010000021.1:0-76648 GCF_053599675.1 Streptomyces sp. NPDC000880
ACGGCCGCCTTACGGCCGGACGAGTGTAGGCCGATCAGCCCACCGAAAGACCCGTAGGCCAAACAGACGAATCACACCTAATTCCTGATAGACCCGTCGGCGCCAGGACATGATCGGCAAACAGACGGCAGGGGATGATGCGGGACGCATTGAGCATGCGCACCGGCGACGTGGGACACATTGCCAAGCGGGAGACCGCTGTCATCGGGTTTCCTGTCGGCGGTGCTGGGCGGCGATGCGCTCGATGTCGGCCGGCGTTCCGGCCATGATGGTACGGGCGTGTTCGGTGACCAGGTCGGCGGGCCAGTCCCACCATGCGGCGCGGAGCAACCGCTTGATGTCGGTGTCGGCGAAGCGTCGCCGGATCGGCCTGGCCGGGTTGCCACCGACGATCGTGTAGGGCGGAACGTCGGCGGTGACCACCGCGCCGGCCGCATCCAGGACCTCACCCTGGCCGGCCACCCCAACGACCAGATCGCGCACACCACCACCGCCGAAGACGACGTGTCGCTTGCCGGGGCCGGCGGATGCGTCGACGGTGCCGGCGTGAGGGCCACGAACCTGGCGGCGAAGCACCAGGGAGCCGGGGGCAAGGACAGTAGTAAAGAGGGGACCCTGACCGCCCCCGTGGAATACCTGCTCCGCAGCATGGCCTAGCGCCAGAAAATCAACTCTGAGAGGGCAACGGCGGCGGGCTGCGAGCCCGCCGCCGTGCCGGTGCGGTCCTCGCTCAGCCCTTGGCGCCCCCGCGCACGTACCGCAGCGGAGGAGCGGTGTTCGGCGCCACGTGACCGTCCGCGCGCTGCTCGAAGGCGTACGCCATGCCGACGAGCTTGGCGTCGTCCCAGGCGCGGCCGAGCAGCTGGAGGCTGATCGGCGCGCCGTTGCGGTCGCGTCCGGCGGGGAAGGCGACCGTTGGCGCGCCCGAGGAGCCCGACGGCGTGTCGCTCCGGCCGAAGCTCGAGCGGTTGCCACCGCCGTCGTTGAGGCTGATCTCGCTCAGCAGGCCTGGGTAGACCACCGCATCGATCTGGTTGGCGTCCATCCACGTCGCGATGTTCGCCTTGTACTGGGCCCGGTAGTCACGCCAGGCCTCGATCTCCTCGGCCGTCATCCGACGCTTGCCGTCGCAGTACGAGGGCGCGTAGCGGGTGTACGGCAGCTTGCGCTGCGAGCACACGATCTGCGCCGGGTCGCGCAGGGACAGCTCCGGATGCGAGTCGATGTACCGGGCCCAGCCCTCCCAGTTGCGGTCGCTCGTCACCGACGGCGGCGCCTTCGGGCCGGAGGGCAGCTCGACGAGCTGCGCGCCCGCCTCCGCGAAGTACTTCAGCGCGGCCTTCTCGGCGTCCGTCGTAGTCGTCGTGCCGTACGGGTCGACCCACGTGGACGGCACGATGCCGATCCGCTTGCCCTTCAGCGCGTTCGCGTCGAGCACGCTGCGCCAGTCGGCCGGCCGGTGCGCACTCGCCTCAGCCGTCTCGGGGTTCTCCGGGTCGGTCCCCGAGACGACGTTGAGGATGTCGGCGAGGTCGCCGACCGAGCGCGCCATCGCGCCCGCATAGTCCTGGAGCCACGACAGCGGCATCACGCCCCTGTCGCTCTGCATGCCGTCGGTGCCGCGCATGGTGACGAGGCTCGCCGCGCTGGCGGGCGCGTAGAGCGAGTCACCGGTCTGGGAGCCCAGCGCCGCGGCGGCAAGGCTGGTAGCCGTGGCGACGGCCGACCCGCCGCTCGAGGCCAGCGCGGAGCGGGACGGGTCGAACGCGTTCCAGACCGTGCCGTAGGCGCTGTCAGAGTAGCTGCCGCTCGTGGCGTACTCCTCCAAGCTCGCCTTGCCGATGATCACGGCGCCGGCCTCGCGCAGCCGTGCGACCTGGTAGGCGTCGTGCGCCGGCCGGTAGCCCTCGAATGTCAGACTGCCGTTCGTCGTCGGCATGTCCTTGGTGTCGTAGAGGTCCTTGACGGCGATCGGGATGCCGAGCAGCGCCCCGCGCTTGCCGGCCGCACGCTGCTTGTCGGCGTTGCGCGCCTGCGCCATCGCGTCCTTGGCGACCGTGATGTATGCGTTGAACCCGAACTGGCCCGTGTCGTAGGCGGAGATCCGGTCGAGGTAGGCGCGCGTGATCTGCTGGGACGTCGTCCGGCCGGCCTCCATGTCGGCCTGCATCTCCTGCATCGTCTTGTCCACTACGTTGTAGGGCGACGTCGTGACCATCTTCGGCGCGGGAGGCACCGGCGGCTGCGGCACGGACCGCGAGGCCGCGCACTTCTTCGGCTTGGCGCCGGCACCCGACGGCGACAGCGCGGCGAAGTTGGCCACCGAGCAGATCTGCGCCGTCGAGAGCCCGTCGACGACCGGTGCCTTGGCCAGCGCCGCCGCCTTGTCGCGCACGCCGGCGATCTCCGCGGCCGCTGTCGCCGTCGTCACCTGCTTGCCGACGACCAGGAAGTGCAGCAGCGAGCGGCTCTGCCCCGGCTGCAGCGTGAGCGTGTTGACGTACGCCTGATAGTTGGCGTCGTGGCCGCTCGTTGCCAGCGGCGCGGTGAAGGTGTCGCGCAGCCAGTTGCCGGTGCGGTCCATCGCTCCGGCGAACGGGCTTGGATCACCGATCACCGTGGCGGTCGGCCCGCCAGTCGTCTGGCCGTCGGCGGTGCCGCTCGCGACCGCCGCCCAGGAATCCTTGGGCGAGACCGTCGCATCGCCGCTCGAGGTGGCGACGACCTCGCTGTGCGTCGTGCCCGTAGCGCCGTAGCCGGTCTGGCCTCCGAAGGCGACGTCGATCGTGATCGGGGCCCGGGTGGTGTTCGTAAAGGTGTCGAGCCACCGCCCCCACGCCTCGGGGCGGTCGATGTAGATGGAGCGCGAGATGGCCACGCCGCCGAGCTGCACGGAGCGGGTCGTGTTCCACGCGTCCTGGCCGTCGAAGCGGAGGCCGAAGCCGCGCATCATGGCGCCGTCGAAGCGCGGTGCGGGTGTCGTACGGATGTGCACCCGGATGCCGCCATAACCGTTGAGCATCGTGCTGTACGGCGCCTGCACGCCGGTGCCGCTCTGTGTGGCGCGGATACTGCCGGTGTCTGCCCCCGGCGGCGCGGCGTCCTGGATGCCCCAGGCGGTGCCATTCGCGTCGGTGACGTAGGTGAAGGCCGATGCCGGCGTGGCCTGCAGCATGGCGAGCCCGAGCGAGACCACGGTTGCTGCTCTTATCCGGGCACGGGTACTGCGGTTCAAGGAAACTCCTTCACGGGGGGGGGGGGGGGGGGAAGTGGCCGCGTCCAAGATCGTGGTGTACGAGAAGGCCACCTGACATGTGCACAAAATGCCGTGGCAGACGGTATGGCCGCGGCATTTCAGCATCTTTGCTGAAAGGTAAGGCCAGGGTTTCCTTCCGCTGCAAGCGACGGACCGGCGTGGCCTGGGCACATGGCGAACGGGCACCAGCATGAGCCACGAAGTGCCGCTCCCTCGCCTGTCGTACGGTCACGTCGCACAGGAGTGTCGCTGCGGGTCGGCAGCCTCAGGAGTATGAGCCGGTGGCCATCCGCCCCGGACGAGCCTGCTGCGTCACCTGTTGCGCATGAGCCGGTCGAGAGCCGCGACCGGGGAACTCGGGCTCATGGCCCGGCGGGCATCGAGAGCCGTCTCCCACTGCTCCCCCAGGGGCTGGATGAGGCTCGCTATCGACCGCGCAGTGCTTCCTCGACCCGGGCCGATCCGGGCGCACCGATGCGCCGATAGGTTGCCTGTGCCTGTCTCAGCCTCGCGAGGCCCTCGGTCGTGTCGTCGGTGCGGAGGAGGCAGTGGCCCAGCCCTTCGAAAGCACGGGCCTCCAGGAGCGGGGCGCCGATATCCCGCGTCGGCTCCAGCGAACGGTTGAACTTGTCCTGGGCAGATTCGTGTTGGCCGTGACGGAGCAGAAGCTCTCCCTGCGTGATCACGGTGTCGGTCAGGCCATGGCGGTGCCCGAATTCAGTGTGCAGATGGAACGCCATTGCGAGATCGGCCTCCGCGCCGGCACGGTCTCCCAGTTGATCCTTCACGACCGCGAGTTCCTTGAGCGTGCAGCCCTCCCCGTGTCGAAAGGCGAACTCACGGTGCAGGCTGAGCGCCTGGATCAGCGTGCTGAGGGCCGTCGCGTGCTCGCCGGAAAGACGGTGGGCAACGCCCAGGTCGGTAAGGGCCAGCCCCATCCCGTAGCGGCTGCCGAGTTGGCGGTGCAGATCCACTGCCGAGGTGAGCGTGGTGATCGCGGCGCGAAGGTTTCCGGTGAGGTATTCGACGACACCCAATTCCTTGAGGGAGTAGGCCTCCCCAAACGTATTGCCGAGCTCGGTATGGAGGCTCATCCCGTGGGCGACATGTGTGGCGGCTGCCGGGTAGTCGCCCATGAGGTAGGAGACCACAGCCAATTCGTTGTACGCGAAGGCCAGGCCGTAGGGTTTGCCGACTTCCTGGAACATCTCCAATGCGCGCGCCTGCGTGGTGAGGGACGCATGCAGGTTTCCCATCAGGCAATACATGGTGCCGAGTTCATGGAGCGTGTTGGCCTCGCCGAGCTTGTTGTCGAGACTTCGGTACAGCGTTCCGGCCTGCTCCTGGCTGACCCGGTCGGCGGCGTAGTCGCAGCAGAGGCGTTGCGCGACGCCCAGTTCGTGCACGGCGTTCGCTTCGCCGAGGCGGTCGCCCACTTCCCGATAGGCTCTCTGTGCCTGTTGTTGGCTGCGCACCGCGGCCGGGTACTGGCCTTGCAGCCGTTGCACTGACCCGAGATTTCCCAGAGCCAGTCCCTGCCCGAGGCGGTCCCCCGTCCGGGTCGCTGCTTCCAGCGCGCACTGGTGCACAGCGATTGCCTCGTCCCAATGCCCTTGGATGCGCAGGAAGTCGTTCAGCGCTGCCGCGATGTAGATCGCGTGAGTGGGACGGGCGCGGAGCGCAGCGAAGTCGACGGCGGCGTGCAGGTTGGCACGCTGTCCTCTCAGCCAATCGAGAGCCTGTGCGGAGCTGTTGATCTCCGGTGTCCAGGCGGGGGGCCGGCCCACCGTCGGCCGGGCCGAGGCGGGAGCCCGCCCGATGACGAAATGTGCGGCGTGTTGTGCCGTGTGCAAGTAGTAGTCCAGCATGCGGTCCAGTGCGGCCTCGGTTTCCCGCACCAAGTCCAGGGAGACCAGGGACTTTGCTTTCTGCCGCACGAGGTCATGCATGCGATAGCTGCCACGCGCGGGTTCCTCGATGAGGTGGTGCATGAAGAGGTCGTCGAGCAACTCTTGCGCCGTTGCCAGTTCCATGTCGGCGAGTGCCGCAGCGACGTACGCGTCGATCTCCGAGCCGGGGTGCAGACCAAGCCGCCGGAACATGAGCTGAGGGTCGGGGGCGAGGTCATGGTAGGAAAGATCGAACGCTGAAGCCACGGAGTCGTCTTCGGCACGCATTGCCGCAATCCGGTTCTGTGTCCGCGTAAGGTCGGCTACGAGGTCCCGGACGGTCCAGCTCGGATGGTGGGCCAGCTTCCCCGCGGTGAGCCGAATGGCCAGCGGTAGGTAGCCGCACAGCCGTACGACCTCCTCGACATGGGGGTCCGAGGGAAAGAGGTCCGGGCGGGCTGCCAGTCGCGAGAAGAGCACGGTCGCCTCTGTCGGCGGGAGTGTTTCCAGGCTGATCGGAACCACCCCTTCAAGCGCGGTAAGCCGACGTCGGCTAGTGATCAGGACAAGGCAACCCGGGGATCCGGGCAGCAAGTGACGAATCTGCTCACTCGATACAGCATCGTCCAGCAGCAGCAATATCCTCTTGGAACGCAGTTGCTGTCGCCACTGAGCCGACCGTGTCTGTCGATCCGCAGGAATCCGGCTGGCGGGTACCCCTACTGCGAGAAGCAGCGAGACGAGAGCGTCTGACGGGTCGACCGGGCGTTGCCCCGGGGTATGACCATGCAGATGGAGGAAGAGCTGGCCGTCCTGGAATCGCGGGGCGAGAAAGTGCGCGGTTCGCACGGCGAAGGCGGTCTTTCCGATCCCCGCCATCCCGTCAATCGCATGAATGCCAATGACCCCGGTGTCCGGGTCTGCCGAGTCCAGGACCTGCTCAATCCGTTCCAGCTCGGCACCGCGCCCAGTGAAGGACGCAATGTCCCGGGGCAAACTGAACGTCGCAGCCGCCCTGGCCGGCACCGCGAGTTCAGTGATCTGCAGCCCGAGCACTTCGAGCCGGCCCATGATTTCGGCCGTATCGAGGGCGCGGACCAGCTCGGTCAGTTCCCCAGCGGCGGCATACTGGCGCAGGCCGGAGACGACAGCTTCGGCGACCTGTTCGATGAGTTCCGCCGGCTCCATGTCCACCACTTCGCCGAAGGGGCGGCCGGTCGCATCGGCGACCCACTGCTCCAATTCGACCATCTGGCCGGCTACAGCGGCCGTAAGGGCGTCCCGCACGGATCGCGCACCGCCGAGGCTCAGTTTTGGTGGTGCGGCGAAGTAGCGGGCGAGTCCGCGCTCCAGCACAGGCCGAACGGCTGGGTCCGCCTGGGTCACGACCGTCCCCAAGGCGCGGTTCATGGTCTTCTTGAGCGATCGCTCGTCGTGTTGACCTCTGATCAGCCGGACGCCGGAGTCACTGCAGAAAGCCACCAGCCAGCCCACAACAGCGCTTACGACATCGATCGCCACCACCGTGATGCGGCCCTCCCGCCAACGCTCACGCGACGACGGTCACGAACTGCCGTCGCCACGGATCAGGCAGTGCCAGATTGAGAACGTTCGACACTCTTCGTGTTCAAGAGAACGTGCCCAGTAAGCATAGCCGACAGGCTCCGACCAGGGCCGGCGGATGTTGCAGACCGTCGGCGAAGCCGGCATCGGCACCCGATCTGGTGAAGTCCTTCATTCTTAAGAGCTAGATCAACTACTACCAAGAGTGAGAACTGGAACCCTCTACGTGTGCACAACTCATCCAGTGCTCGGGCATCCCGCCCTCAAGAAGGAGTTGCCCCCATGAGCGTTCGTCGTTCCCTGCCGGCCGTCCTCGGTGCCGTAGCCCTCATCCTCGGACTGTCCACAGCCGCCGCGCCGTCAGCGGCCGCAGACCCCTGCGGGTTCTACGAGACCGCCAGTGACGCGTACTACAACCACTGCACGAGCGACGGCTCGCGCATCATCATCGAAGTGGAGGTATGGGGCCCCAACTACGAGCGATGCGTGGGGCCTGGCGTCACCTGGCTGGGATCGGCCAGCGCAATCGACGGCGCGGCGTACGTCGGGCGCACTTGCTGACCACTGCACCCCGACACTCATCAAAGGCCACCGACTCACGTGAGTCGGTGGCCTGTGGCGTTCGCTGCGGATCTGGCCGGGAAGGCCAACCAATCAGATCAGCGGCCCCTGCCCGCATACCACCGACCCGTGGGGGTCCCCCACGGAGCCGGAGTTCTTCCGTGTCGTTTCGTCCGCCCGTCAGTCGTCGAGGAACGCCAGGTCGAGCCGGCCCAGGCGCTCGGGATCGGCGAGGATGTCGATTTCTACGATCTTTCCGTCCGCGACCGTGAAGGCCATGACCGAGAGCGGCCGGCCGTCGGGAGCCGTGACGAGTCCCGCGACACCGTTCACCAGGGCCGGCTTGGCGAAGCGGGCGAACCTGGAGAAGAGCAGGGCCTGCGAGGCCACCGCCTGCGCACCGCGGACCCGCTTCGACACGCCCAGCGACACAGTGCCGTAGTCCGCGCGGAGCAGGACGTCCGGGTCGAGGACGGCGACCAGGGCGTCGAAGTCGCCGCCACGTGAGGCGGCGAGGAAGGCGTCGACGACCTCGCGCTGGCGGGAGAGGTCGGCCTCGGGGACCGGGGCCGATCCCTGGACCCGGCGGGGGGCCCGGCTCGCCAGTTGCCTGGCCGCCGTCGGGGTGCGGTCCACGATCGCGGCGATGTCGTCGAAGGGCACGGCGAACATGTCGTGGAGTACGAAGGCGAGCCGTTCGGCAGGGGCGAGCGTGTCGAGTACGACGAGCAGTGCGAGGCCGACCGCGTCCGCCAGCAGGGCTTCCTGCTCGGGCTCGATTCCGTCGGCGCGGCTCACGACGGGGTCGGGCACGTAGACGTCAAGGGGATCCTCGCCGCGTGACCTGCGTGAGCGCAGCATGTCCAGGCACACCCGCCCGACGACCGTCGTCAGCCATGCGCTCAGGTTGTCCACGTCGCTGGTGTCGGAACGGCTCAGCCGCAGCCACGCATCCTGGACGGCGTCGTCCGCCTCGCTCAGCGAGCCCAGCATGCGGTACGCCACCGCCCGAAGGCCGACGCGGTTGGCCTCGAATCGCTCCGCCAGCCAGTCGTTCTCGTCCATCGGTCACGTTCCCCTCGTCTCGGTCCGTCATAGCAATGACGGACGAAGCCGAGCCGATGTGACGAGAAGAAGCAATGAGGTGCGGATGAGACGGAAGGAGCACGCGGGGTGAATGAGGTTGGCACACGAGGGATCAGGGGAACCAGGGCCTGCGGCCGCTCGTTACCCTCGTGGGCAAAGGAATCGTCAAGAGGCGCGGCCCGCGCCGGATTGCGCAGGGGATTTCCATGGGTGTCAGCCTTTCCAAGGGCGGCAATGTCTCGCTCACCAAGGAGGCCCCGGGCCTGACCGCGGTCGTCGTGGGCCTGGGCTGGGATGTACGCAGCACCACCGGGACGGACTTCGACCTCGACGCCAGCGCCCTGCTGGTCGACGCCAACGGCAAGGTCGTGTCCGACCAGCACTTCGTGTTCTTCAACAACCTCAAGAGCCCGGACGGCTCCGTTGAGCACACCGGTGACAACCTCACGGGTGAGGGCGAGGGCGACGACGAGCAGATCAAGGTCAACCTCGCCGGCGTGCTGCCCGAGGTCGACAAGATCGTGTTCCCGGTCTCGATCCACGAGGGCGAGAGCCGTCAGCAGTCCTTCGGCCAGGTGCGTAACGCGTTCATCCGCGTCGTCAACCAGGCCGGCGGCGCCGAGCTGGCGCGCTACGACCTGAGCGAGGACGCCTCGACCGAGACCGCGATGGTCTTCGGCGAGCTCTACCGCAACGGCGCCGAGTGGAAGTTCCGCGCGGTCGGCCAGGGGTACGCCTCGGGGCTGCGCGGCATCGCGCAGGACTTCGGCGTCAACATCTGAATCCGCCGATAGCCGTTCCGTCCGGCCGGTCCGGCTCGTCCGGCTGTTCAAGGGTCTGATCCTCGGTGAGGGTCAGACCCTTGGCGCGTCCCAGGGTCCGTCACGGTTCGTTCAGGGTCCTGTTCAGCTCACGTACGCGCCCGCCCGGGCGGCGGATTCGGCCGCTGCGGCAGCGCGGTCAGCAGCGGCATCGTCGAGCGGGTCGCCGCTGACCAGGAGGCGGTAGTAGAGCGGGGCAGAGACCGCGCGGATCACTTCCTGGGCGTCCGTGCCCGCGGGGAGTTCGCCGCGAGCGACGGCTGCGTCGACACACGGAGCCCACTCCTTGATCCAGGTCGAGTAGAAGCGGTGCAGGGCTTGCGCGGTGCGCTCGTCGCAGCTGGCGGCGGCAATGACAGCCTTGAAGAGCGGGCCCTGGCGGGGGTCGGTAAGGGTACGGGCCACGAGGCGGGCGTTGGCCCTGAGGTCCTCGGTGAGGGAACCGGTGTCCGTACGCGGCTCGGGCTGTCCGGCCAGGTCCGCCAGCAGATCGGCGATCAGGCCGGCGGTGGTGCCCCAGCGGCGGTAGACGGTCGTCTTGCCCACCTCCGCGCGACGGGCCACATCGGCGAGGTCGAGCCGGTGGAAGCCGTGGTCGACCAGGGCGTCGCCCGCGGCCTGCAGGACAGATGCCCGGACGCGGGCAGTGCGGCCGCCGGGACGTACGGTGCCGGGGGTAGCCGGGTCCGCATTCTCGGAAATCATAGGGCCAGGTTAACGGAACCTGAGGGCCGTTAGATACTCTCCTCTCGTACCTCGCCCCTCGCAGCTGAGAACGATCACCGATCATGGACAGCATGCCGACCGACACACCCACGGACCGCACACCGCCTGACGACGAGGCATCCCGCGACCGCGAGGCACCCAGTGACCGTGACGCCGCGGCGGCCCTGCCGGGCGTGGAGCTGCTGTGGTCCGGGCGGGTCGCCGACCACGCCGCGGACGCCGCCGCCCACCGGCACCTCCTCGACGCCGCGGAGTCCACGCGGCTGGACGCCTTCCTCCGGGACGCCGACCGAGACGCCTACGCCGTGGCGCATGTGGCACTGCGCCGGCTGCTCGGCGAGCGGCTCGGGCAAGCCCCGGAAGCGGTCACGCTGTCGCGCGAACCCTGCGCCCACTGCGGCGGCCCGCACGGGCGGCCCGTCGTACCGGGCAACGCCGTGCACTTCTCGCTGTCGCACACCCGCGGCCTGGTGATGATCGCCCTGGCCGGGGCTCCGGTCGGCGTCGACGTCGAGGGTGTCCCCGACCCCGACACGGTCGCCGACGTCGCCTCCCGGCTGCACCCGCGGGAGCGTACGGAACTGGCGGCGCTGCCGGCGGCGCAGCTCCCCGCCGCGTTCACCCGCTGCTGGACCCGTAAGGAAGCCCTGCTGAAGGCAACCGGCGTCGGTCTGAACGAGGACCTGTCCCTCACCTATGTCGGGGCCGGGCCCCAACCGGCCGCGAACGCCGACTGGTTGCTGGCCGACCTGCCCACGGACCCCGGCTATACGGCAGCCATCGCCGTACGCCTCACCGGGACCGACGCTCGGCCGCCACATGCCACCAGCCGGGCGGCGAACGCCCGTTGACCCGCGCGCCGGGCTGATCCAGCCGTCGTCGGCGCGTGAGCGGGCTGAAGCGTTCGAAAAGCGAGATGCCTGCTCGTGCAGGAAGTCCAGGCGCAGGCCCGCGGCGATGCGGACGAAGTTATCCACAGGCTGCGGACGACGCGAACGGATTGTCGGGGGTCCGGCGCAGAATGGGGTCATGACTGAGATCACTGACTCCACGCCGGAGCTGCCCGGCACGCCCGAGCTGCCCGGCATGCCGGACTGGGAGAAGCGCTTCCGTGCGCCGCGCGTCTCCCTGCCCGACTGGGCGGAGGACGCGCCGCACCGCTCGCTCTTCGTGTCGAATGCCACGGGGACGTACGAGCTGTATGCCTGGAACCGGGCGACCGGCGAGCAGCGGCAGGCGACGGATCGGCCGAACGGCACGACGGACGGCGTGCTCTCGCCCGACGGCTCGTCGATCTGGTGGTTCTCGGACAGCGACGGGGACGAGTTCGGGGTCTGGATGCGGCAGCCCTTCGGCGGCGGGGAGGACGAGCCCGCAGCGCCCGGGCTTGAGCCTTCGTACCCGGCGGGGCTGGCGATCGGCCGGGACGGCACCTCGGTGGTCGGCCGCTCGACCGACGAGGACGGCACGACGATCCATGTCGTACGGACGGGCACGGAGCCGGTCGAGATATACCGGCACCGGCAATCGGCCGGGGTCGGCGACCTGTCCCACGACGGGACGCTGGTCGCGATCGAACATACCGAGCACGGGGACGCGATGCACTCGGCGCTGCGGGTGGTGCGCGTTGGGGGCACCTCCCACGCCGAAGGCTGTGGGGGAGGGTCCTTGGTGGCCGAGCTGGACGATACGAAGGGGGGCACAGAGGAACTGGGGCTGGAGGTCCTCGGCTTCGCTCCGGTGGACGGCGACACCCGGCTGCTGATCGGGCATCAGCGGCGCGGCCGCTGGGAGCCGATGATCTGGGACGTTGCGTCGGGTGAGGAGACCGATCTCGCGATCGACCTGCCGGGCGATGTGAACGCCGAGTGGTATCCGGACGGGTCCGGGCTGCTGGTCGCGCACAGCTTTGAGGCGCGCGGTGAGCTGTGGCGGTACGACCTGGCGACGCGTGCGCTGGTGCGGATACAGACGCCGGCCGGTTCGGTCTCGGGCGCGACGGCCCGGCCGGACGGGGAGGTGGAGTACCTGTGGTCCTCGGCCGCGCTGCCGCCGCAGGTGCGCTCGACGGCGGGCGGGGTGGTGCTCGATCCTCCAGGGATGAAGGCGCCGGAGTCGGTGCCGGTGGAGGACGCCTGGGTGGAGGGGCCGGGGGGCCGTATCCACGCGCTGGTGCAGAAGCCGGCGGGTGCGACAGGTCCGCTGCCGACCGTCTTCGAGATCCACGGCGGCCCGACCTGGCACGACAGCGACGCCTTCGCGGCGGGCCCAGCGGCCTGGATCGACCACGGGTATGCGGTGGTGCGGGTCAACTACCGCGGTTCGACGGGATACGGACGGGAGTGGACGGACGCGCTCAAGCACCGGGTCGGGCTGATCGAGCTGGAAGACATCGCGGCGGTCCGGGAGTGGGCGGTGGGCTCCGGGCTCGCGGATCCGGAGAAGCTGATCCTGGCGGGCGGCTCCTGGGGCGGCTATCTGACCCTGCTCGGCCTCGGCACCCAGCCCGAGGCGTGGGCGCTGGGGCTGGCGGCGGTTCCGGTCGCCGACTACGTCACGGCTTACCACGACGAGATGGAGGCCCTGAAAGCGATGGACCGCACGCTTTTGGGCGGCACCCCGGAGGAGGTGCCCGATCGGTTCGAGGCCTCGTCGCCGCTGACGTACGTGGACGCGGTGCGGGCGCCGGTCTACATCTCGGCGGGGGTCAACGACCCGCGTTGCCCAATCCGCCAGGTCGAGAACTATGTGGACCGGCTGGCGGCGCGCGGCGCGGTGCACGAGGTGTACAGGTACGACGCGGGGCACGGGTCGCTGGTGGTGGAGGAGCGGATCAAGCAGGTGCGGCTGGAGATCGCCTTCGCGGCGCAGCACCTGGGGCAGGGGGCGGACCTGGGCTAGCGACGCTGCGCGGAGGAGGGTGGCCCGAAGACAGAGGGGGAGCCGCGCCGGGACAGGGAGGGGCGCCATGGCAGGGGGCGGGCCGAGCGACCGCGGGCGCGTTCCGTACCGTGGGGGTGTGTACCGGTTCCTGCTGACGCCCCGCTGGTGGGGGATCAATATCTTCGTCGTGCTGGCGATCCCCTTCTGCGTCTTCATGGGCTCCTGGCAGCTCGGCAAGTTCGAGGACCGCGTCCACACGCACGAGCAGGCCAAGCAGCAGCCCGCGCCGGGTGAGCAGAAGGCCGCGCCCCTCGACGAGCTGCTGCCCGTCGACAACGAGACGTCGGGGCGACAGGCGATGGCCACCGGGCGGTACGGGCAACAATTCCTTGTCCCGGACCGGGAGTTGGACGGCAAGCGGGGCTCGTATGTGCTGACGCTGCTCAAGACCGACGGCGGCCGGACCCTGCCGGTGGTCCGCGGCTGGTTGCCCAAGGGCGAGCCGGCCCCGGCCGCGCCGGCCGGGCAGGTCACCGTGGCCGGGGCGCTGCAGGCCTCCGAGACCCCGGGTACGGACGGGGTGCACACGGCGGGCGGGCTGCCGAGCGGGCAGCTGGGCATGATCAGTGCGGCCTCGTTGGTGAACCTTGTGCCGGACGATGTGTACGACGCGTGGGTCACGCTGGCCGCTGCGGACAGCGGGCTGAAGGCCGTGCCCGCGGTCGCGCCCGCCGGCAGTGGGCTGGACCTCAAGGCGTTCCAGAACCTGGGCTACACCGGGGAGTGGTTCGTCTTCGCCGGCTTCGTGCTGTTCATGTGGTTCCGTCTGCTGCGACGCGAGGCGGAGGCGACGCGGGACCGGCAGCTGGGTTTGGAGCCCGAGCCGGTGTAGCCACCGGGGGGGCGCGTGGGCGACCGGGGCACGCCCGGCACCCTGGCCCCGCGCCTCGCCCGGCCCGACACCCCCAGCCCGGCCGAGACCCCAGCCCGGCCCGGCGCGGGATCCGCCAGCCGCATCGCGAGCCCGCCAGCCGCATCGCGAGCCCGGCGGCCTCGCCCGACAGCACACCCCGACAGCACACCCCGGCGGCCCGCCCACATCCCAACAGCGCCCCGCCCCTGGCCCGGCACCCTCAGCGCGGGCACCCGGGCAGCGCGCCCCTCACTGTGCGTTCAGGACACCCGTGCGGTAGATCGTGCCCGAGCACGCGTCGGGGATCGTCGTTTCCGCGCTCGGCGCGCCCTGCTCAGCCGTGTAGGTCACCGCGACGCTGCCGTCCGCCGTGGCGCCGCCGTCCTCGCTGCCGAGCTGGGTCTCGCTGCTGCCCGCGGTCGTGCCCGTGCCGGTGTTCGCGCCCGACGAGCCGCCCTCCGAGGGGGTCGGGTCGGGAGAGGCGCCGGTGGTCGGGCAGCTGTCCGCCGGGACCCAGGCGAACCTCACCTCGTACGCCGTGTCGGGCTTCAGCATCAGCGTGGCCGCCTCCAGGGAGGGGTCGGGCAGGCCGGTCGCCGCGTCGCCCGCGGTGTGCTTGACCACACTGATCTTGGCGGGGTCGGCCGCGCCCAGCGCCTGGAAGTCGACCGTGCCGTCGCCACTGACCGCGCAGTCGGTCTTGGAGACATTGGCGATGCGGAAGGTGCCGTACACCTTGCCGTCGGCGTCGGGTTTGGCCGCCTCCGCCGAGGTGACGCCGAGCTGGTCGGCGGCGCAGACCGGCAAGGTCGCTGCCACGCTGCCCGGCGGGTTGACCACGCCGCCCGTCGCGCCGTCCGTGGCGCCGGAGGGCTTCTCGCCCGGTGTCCGGGTCGCGCTGCCCCGGTCCTGCTGGTTGCCCCGGCCGCCGGTGAAAGGACCGCCGGAGCCCGACTCGCCGCCCACATCACCCGTCTCTGCCCCGGTGCCGCCCTGCGCCTGTTCGCCGTGTCCGGCGTTGACGGGGCGGGCGTCGTCGCCGCTGGAGTTCGCCACATGGACGAAGGCGGGGACCGCGGTGCCCATCAGCAGCGCCGCGGCGGCCATGCCGACGAGCGCCTGCCTTTTACGGGCACGCCGCGCGGGGACCGCCCTTCGCAGATGGTCGAGGGCGCCGTCGGAAGGGTTGAGGTCCTCCACGGCACCTTGCAGCATCCGGCGCAGGGCCATTTCCTCCCCGCCAAGCCCCTCAGCGGGCACCTGCCCGAGGCCGCCCTGCTCATTTTCCGGCCCGTTGTTCACAATTCCGTTCCCAGTCCGGTCGTCAAACGGCCCGTCCGGCCCGTACCGCTCAAACTTGTGCATCCTGCGCCATTTGCGCCTGTGCCCGCTCATGCCGGGGCCTCCATGGCGACGCGCAGCGCCGCGATGCCGCGAGAACCGTACGCCTTCACCGAGCCCAGGGAAACGCCCAGAGTCTCAGCAACCTGAGCCTCTGTCATATCGGCGAAGTATCGCAGCACCAGCACCTCGCGCTGGCGGCGCTGCAGTCCGCGCATGGCCTTGATCAGCGCGTCCCTCTCCAGTTGGTCGTAGGCCCCCTCCTCCGCGCTCGCCATGTCAGGCATCGGCTTGGAGAGCAGCTTCAGCCCCAGGATGCGGCGGCGCAGCGCGGACCTCGACAGATTGACCACGGTCTGGCGCAGATACGCCAGGGTCTTCTCCGGGTCCCGTACGCGGCTGCGCGCGGAGTGGACGCGTATGAACGCCTCTTGGACGACGTCCTCGCAGGAGGCCGTGTCGTCCAGGAGGAGGGCCGCGAGACCGAGCAGCGACCGGTAGTGGGCGCGGTAGGTCTCGGTGAGGTGATCGACAGTGGTACCCGCAGCCATCGTGTCGTCAGCGCCCTCGCGCTGGGACGGTATGCGGGTGGTGCGGGGCGCGGGCATGGGGGCGATCACCGGCATGCCGCCGGACGGGCGGGGTCTGCGGAGCGGGCGCACCGAAGCGCCGCGGACCGGGACCACCCCTGTGATGTCGAGAACCTCTGCCACGCCTGTTGGACACGCTTCCCCCCGTCAGGGTTGTACGCGTACGCCACCGTTTTTGACGGTGAGCCATATGCCCTCATGCGTACCCGATCTTCCCCAATGCCCCATTATTGCGGCAGCGTGAAGGGGCGACCGCAAAGACGCTTCCCGCCCAACTACCGGTTGCAGTAAGGGGGAAGCGTATTTTCGAACATCCATGCACCCCAGTTCAAGAGGTACCGATCTTCGACTTGCCCACAGGGCGTTCACATATACTACAAAGCCCTCCGGTTCTGCGGTCGCAGAATACTGTCGGAGCCCAACCCCGGCCCGATTTCGGCCGCGACCGCCTCCGCGATCTGCGCGGCGTTCAGCGCCGCCCCCTTGCGGAGATTGTCTCCGCACACGAACAGGTCCAGCGCACAGGGGTCGTCCGGCGCCCGCCGCACCCGCCCCACCCACGTCGGATCCGTCCCCACAACATCCGCGGGCGTGGGAAAGTCGCCCGCCGCCGGATTGTCGTAGAGCACAACCCCGGGCGAGGTCGCGAGGATCTCGTGCGCCCGCTCCACCGTGACCTCGTTCTCGAAGCGCGCGTGCACCGCGAGGGAGTGCGTGGTGATCACCGGTACGCGTACGAACGTCGCCGCCACCCGCAGCCCCGGCAGATCCAGGATCTTGCGCGTTTCGGCCCGCAACCCCAGTTCCTCGGAGGACCAGCCGCCGTCCTCCAACGCACCGGACCAGGGCACCACATTGAGCGCCAGCGGCGCGTGGAAGGGCCCGAGGTCGTCGCTCACGGCACGGCGTACGTCTCCGGGCCCGGCGCCCAGTTCCGTACCGGCGACCAGCGACAGCTGTGTCCGCAGCGTGGCGACGGCGTCCCGCCCGGCGCCGCTGACGGCCTGGTAGGAGGAGACGACCAGTTCGCGCAGTCCGAACTCGGCGTGCAGCGCCCCGACCGCCGGGATCATCGTCAGTGTCGTGCAGTGCGGACTCGCGATGATCCCGCGCGGACGGACCCGTACGGCATGGGGATTGGCCTCGGGGACGACCAGCGGCACATCCGGGTCCATCCGGAAAGCGGCCGAAATATCCACAACCACCGCGCCCTTGGCCGCGGCGATCGGCGCCCATTGCGTGGACACCTCGTCCGGTACGAGGAAGATCGCGACGTCGACGCCCGTCAAGGCCTCTTCGCTCAGCGCGACGACCTCGCTCTCCGCGCCGCGCACGGCCAGCTTGCGGCCGGCCGAGCGCGGCGAGGCGAGGAGACGTATGTCGCCCCAGACATCCGCGTGCTGCGACAGGATCTGGAGCATCACCGCTCCGACGGCTCCGGTCGCTCCGACAACCGCGAGCGCCGGCTTACGGGTCATCGCCCGGTGCCGCCGTAGACGACCGCCTCGTCGGAGTCGCTGTCCAGGCCGAAGGCGGTGTGCACGGCGCGTACCGCCTCGTTGACGTCGTCGGCGCGGGTGACCACCGAGATGCGGATCTCCGAGGTGGAGATCAGCTCGATGTTCACGCCCGCGTCGGAGAGCGCCTCGAAGAAGGAGGCGGTGACGCCGGGGTTGGTCTTCATACCCGCGCCGACGAGCGAGATCTTGCCGATCTGGTCGTCGTAGCGCAGCGAGTCGAAGCCGATCGATGCCTTCGCCTTCTCCAGGGCGTCGATGGCCTTGCGGCCGTCGGTCTTGGGGAGGGTGAAGGAGATGTCGGTCAGGGCAGTGGTGGCCGCCGAGACGTTCTGCACGACCATGTCGATGTTGATCTCGGCGTCCGCGATGGTGCGGAAGATGGCCGCCGCCTCGCCCGGCTTGTCCGGCACCCCGACGACCGTGACCTTCGCCTCGGAGACGTCGTGGGCGACTCCGGAGATGATCGCGTGCTCCATCTGCTGGTCCCCTTGCGGCTCGTTGCTGACCCAGGTGCCGCACAGCCCGGAGAAGGACGAGCGGACGTGGATCGGAATGTTGTATCGGCGTGCGTACTCGACGCAGCGGTGCAGCAGCACCTTGGAGCCGGACGCGGCGAGCTCCAGCATGTCCTCGAAGGAGATCCAGTCGATCTTCTGCGCCTTCTTCACGACCCGGGGATCGGCGGTGAAGACGCCGTCGACGTCCGTGTAGATCTCACAGACCTCCGCGTCCAGCGCGGCGGCGAGGGCGACGGCGGTGGTGTCGGAACCACCGCGGCCGAGGGTGGTGATGTCCTTCTTGTCCTGGGACACACCCTGGAAGCCGGCGACGATGGCGATGTTGCCCTCGTCGATCGCCGTACGGATCCGGCCCGGCGTCACATCGATGATGCGCGCTTTGTTGTGGACCGAGTCGGTGATGACGCCTGCCTGGCTGCCGGTGAACGACTGGGCCTCGTGGCCGAGGTTTTTGATCGCCATCGCCAGCAGGGCCATGGAGATCCGCTCTCCCGCGGTCAGCAGCATGTCGAATTCGCGCCCGGCAGGGATCGGGGATACCTGCTCGGCGAGATCGATCAGCTCGTCCGTCGTGTCGCCCATCGCGGATACCACGACGACCACCTGGTGGCCGCTCTTCTTGGCATCGACGATTCGCTTGGCGACGCGCTTGATGCCTTCGGCATCGGCAACGGAGGAGCCTCCGTACTTCTGCACGACAAGGCCCACGTGCGCTCCTCGCTCGGTTCTTACTGCAGTCATTGCAGTCATTGCAGTCATTACTGCGGTCGGCTCAGTCTAACGAGCGGCCGCACTCCGGCCCGCTGCTATCACATCGTGAGATGTCCCGCTCACTCAGTGATCATCGGGAGGGGGGCACGGCCGCTCGGTGACATGCCTGCCCCGGCGGATGCAGGGTACGCGGGGGTGTGGGGCGGGTCACAGGGTACGAGCGGCTGTCCACGGCACACACGGATGTCCCGGCACCGCTACGGACAGGCTCACAGCCCGCCGACGAGCTGCCGGCAGGGGATCGCATTCGGGCAAGCGTTCCCGTCAGGTGGCCGTACGCAGGCCCAGCGGGCCCGCGATCTCCTGCGACATGACCTTGCCGGCCTCCTCCGCCAGCGCGTCCTCGGCCAGATCCTCGTCCGTGTCCAGGCCGTCCAGCTCCTCCAGCGGCTGATCCAGGCGGACATGGGCGACCAGCGACTGCAGGGCGCGCAGTGTCGCGGAGGCGGTCGGGCCCCAGTTGGAGAAGTACGAGAACTGCCACCACCACAGCGCCTCGCTGATGCGGCCCGCCCGGTAGTGAGCCAGGCCGTGGCGCAGGTCGGTGACGATGTCCGCGAGGCTGTCGGAGATACGGCAGGCGACCGGGGCCTTGCGCGGTTCGTACGGGTCGAAGACCTCGGAGAAGATGTCCACCGGGTCGAGCAGCACGGCGAACCGCTCACGCAGGTCATCGACGTCCAGGTCGGGCCCGGTGTCCGGTTCGTACCGTTCGTCGGGGACGATGTCCTCGTGCGCGCCCAGTCGGCCGCCCGTCAGCAGGAGTTGG
Source organism: Streptomyces sp. NPDC000880 (assembly GCF_053599675.1). Taxonomy (NCBI): domain Bacteria; kingdom Bacillati; phylum Actinomycetota; class Actinomycetes; order Kitasatosporales; family Streptomycetaceae; genus Streptomyces; species Streptomyces sp. NPDC000880. Next base: position 19,208 of record NZ_JBSFMS010000021.1, read on the forward strand.
GAGACCTCCAGCAGCAGGAAGGGCACCGCACTGTCGGGCTCGTCACCCTTCGCGACTTCCGTAGTCGCGACGATGAAGGATTCGATCGAGTCCGCGATCTGGACCGCGAAGTCGTCCGGGTCCTGATTGGCGGCGTGCAGGTTGGCGTCAGACATCGAGAAGTCGTCTCCCCTCGAAGGCACGCCCCAGCGTGACCTCGTCGGCGTATTCCAAGTCTCCCCCCACGGGCAGACCGCTGGCCAGCCTTGTGACCTTGAGTCCCATCGGCTTGACCATGCGTGCCAGATACGTGGCGGTGGCCTCGCCCTCCAGATTGGGGTCCGTGGCCAGGATCAGCTCCGTGATCGTGCCGTCCGCGAGGCGAGCCAGCAGCTCACGGATCCGCAGGTCGTCGGGGCCGACGCCCTCGATGGGGCTGATGGCCCCGCCGAGTACGTGGTAGCGGCCCCGGAACTCCCGGGTCCGCTCGATCGCGACGACATCCTTGGGCTCCTCCACCACACAGATGACCGACTGGTCGCGGCGGGGGTCACGGCAGATGTTGCACTGCTCCTGCTGCGCGACATTGCCGCACACGGCGCAGAAGCGGACCTTGTCCTTCACCTCGAGGAGGGCGTGAGCGAGGCGGCGGACGTCGGTCGGCTCGGTCTGGAGGATGTGGAAGGCGATCCGCTGCGCGCTCTTGGGACCGACGCCGGGCAGCCTGCCCAACTCGTCGATGAGGTCCTGAACCACGCCTTCGTACAACGGAATGCCTTCCTGTTCTCTGCTGGTACGTACGGTAGTTGGTACGCCTCGGCCCTAGAAGGGCAGGCCCGGCATGCCACCCAGGCCCTGTGCGAGCGGGCCGAGCTTTTGCTGCTGGAGCTGCTGCGCGTTCTCGTTCGCGGCCTGGACGGCGGCGACGACGAGGTCCGCGAGGGTCTCGGTGTCCTCGGGGTCGACGGCCTTGGGGTCGATGACGAGGGCTCGCAGGTCTCCGGATCCGGTGACGGTGGCCTTCACCAGGCCGCCGCCCGCCTGGCCCTCGACCTCGGTCTGCGCAAGCTCTTCCTGAGCCCGCGCGAGATCCTGCTGCATCTTCTGGGCCTGCTGGAGGAGCTCCTGCATATTGGGCTGGCCACCACCGGGAATCACGGTCACTCCTGGCATTTCGACGACGGTTGTTCGGTAAGCCGAGCCTACGTGCTTGCCGGGCACCGTGCCCCACCCTGCGGGGACCAACTCTTTCGAGTGAGTTGGCCGGGAAGTCTCCACCTGATCAAGGCCCTCTTGTGGGCGGAAATACCGGGATTTCCGGCGCACAGCCCACCATTCGGCGGTAGGAAGAGCATTGCGCACCAGGATGCACGCGCGCACCGTACGTCACGCAGTGTCACGTCAGTCGTCACGTCGTAGAGGAGTGCACCGGTGAGCCAGCCGGAGATGCAGCCCGGGGGGCCGGCCCGGGAGGAACGTGGCGAGGCGCCGCGCGGTGACCTGGCCGGGAGGCCGTTTCCGCTCGGTGACTGGGGTGCGCCGGCGGAGCGCCTCGACGAGCTGTACAGGTGGGTCGAACAGGACGCCCTGCGTACGGCGCGGTGGTATCTCGCGGACCGCGTGTGGAAGCGGCGTACGGCGCGTGTGCTGCGGCTCGGCACGGCCCTGGGGGTGATCGCCGGGGCGGCGCTCCCGCTGCTCGACCTGGCGGCCGTCCTGGACGGGGCGGCGGGGTGGGGGTATCTGTCGCTGCTGCTGGGGGCGGCGTGCCTGGTCTGCGACCGGTACTTCGGGCTGACGTCGGGCTGGATAAGGGACGTCGTAACGGCGCAGGCGGTGCAGCGCAGGCTGCTGGCGCTGCAGTTCGACTGGGCGTGCGAGAGCGTACGGGAGGTGCTGGGCCCGACGGATGGCACGGCGAGTGAGGCGGCGGAGCGGTGTCTGGGGGTGCTGCGGCGGTTCTCGGAGGACGTCGCGGAGCTGGTGCGGTCGGAGACGGCGGACTGGATGGGGGAATTCCGGTCGGGTCCGGCGCCGCTGGTGATGCAGCCGACGAGGACGGGGATCGGCAGCGTGGGGGGCGCGGGGCGGGCGGACGGGGTGGGGGGGCCGGGGCGGATGCCGTTGCCGCCGGGGACGCGGCCGAACATGCCGAGGCAGCGGCCGCCGGAGGCGCCGCGCTGAGGTGGCCGCCGGAGGCGCCGCGCTGAGGTGGGCGCGGTGTTGCTCCCGCGCCCCGCGCCTTCCGTAACTGGGGCTCCGCCCCAGACCCCCGTAGGCCTTCGGGGTCTGGGGCGGGGCCCCCAGGGCTGTGTCAGGCGCCTCGGCGGGACCTGAGCGCTCGGGTGAGGATCGGGGGGAGCAGGTCCTTTGCCAGCCGGCGGGCGCGGGAGGGGCGAGGGCGAGCCGCAGCAGCGGGCGCCGGGGCGGGCTGTACGGGTGCCGGCTCGGGCTCCGGCTGCGGCTCGGGCTCCGGCTTGTGGCGGGACTTCGGGTGTGACGGTGACTCCGCCTTGTTGCCCTTGATGCGGATCAGCGGGCCGCCCGCCACCTCCTCCACCCCGTGCCACATGTCCGGACGCGTCTCGAGCCAGGTCAGCAGCGCCTCGCGCACCGGCTCCGGGTCGCCCCACGTGCCGTACAACTTCGTGCCGGTGATCACGATCGGCTTCAGGCCCGTCGTCGCCACCGCGCCCCACACCGCCGCCGAGACACCCGGGCAGTGCTCCGCGCGGAAGTCGTCGAAGGACACGATGCCCTCCGGCTGCAGCAGCGCCTTCGCCGCCTCGATGTCGCCGTGCACATGCTCGTACAGATGCGACGCGTCCACATGCACGAAGCGGCAGCTCCCCGCCCGGACCCGGGAGGTGATCACCGAGGTAGGGGCCTGCACCAGCGTGGGCAGCTCGTCGTGGAACGACAGATAGTTCGCCTCGAACGCGCGCCGCGTCAGCGTCGAGTACGACCGGTCCATCTCCGCGCTGTTGGAGTCGTCAGGCGCCTCGGAGTCCCATAGGTCGCAGACCGTGAACTCCTCACCGTCCCGCAGATACTGCCCCATGAAGATCGCGCTCTTGCCCAAATACGCGCCGAGCTCCAGCAGGTCTCCCCGGCCGTCCGGGTCCGTGTCCCCCTGATAGCTCAGGAACCAGTCGAAGAGCAGCTGGTCAGCGGGCCAGAACCAGCCCTTCACGTCCGCGAAACGCGCCGGCCCGGGAAGCGTTTCGTCCGCTGTCTCGTCCGCGCTTTCCCCCGCGATCATCGCCGCGGGGGACTGTGGTGCCGAGGTACTCGTCTGTGACATGCACCGGTCCTACCGGACTGAGATGTCACGCAGCTTAAGACCGCGCGTTCAGCAGATGTGCGGCGGATGTGCGGCTGCGCCTCAGCTGAAAATGATCATCGAGCCCTGGCCGAGGCTCCGCGTCGCGGCCGCATGCAGCCCCAGCCACACATGCCGCTCCCGCGCGAACGGGCTCTCGTCGTGCGGAATCGGCCCCGCCGGCTCCTCCAGCGAAGTCGGCCGGTCAGGCGGCTGCGGCGCCTGCGGCGGGTTCGCCGGGTCGATGCCGATCGACGGCGCGACAAACTCCAGTTCCCGCAGCAGACCCTGCGTGGAGCCCAACGGGCCGCCGCCCGCCAGCAGTTCGTCGTTGAACAGCGGCGAAGTGAAGTCCACCGGGACATACGCCCCCGCGTGGTCGTAGTGCCACACAAGATGCGACTGCTGCGCCGTCGACTCGAACATCTCCAGCAACTGCTCGTAGTCGCCGCCCAGTTCGTCCACCGGAGTCACCGCGAGCCCGCACAGCTGCAGCAGATACGCGCGCCGCAGGAAGTGCAGCGCGTCGTAGTCGAAGCCCGCGACCGGGGCCACATCGCCCGACAGGCCCGGCATATAGGCGAAGACGGGGACCGTCGGCAGACCGGCGTCGGTGAGTGCCTTGTCGTAGGACGCGATCTCTTCGGCGAAGGGGTTGTCGGGGCTGTGGCACAGCACATCGACGAGGGGGACCAACCACAGGTCACAGGCCAAGGGAGGGCTCGCTCTCCAAGGGATACGTACGCTTTCGTGCGATGGTCGGGACAGCGTAGTGCCCCAGGTACATTCAGCGAAGGGTGCCGGTCAGCCCTGAGCGCGCTTCGCCCCCACATCCCATACCCACACGCCGCCCACACGCTTGCCCGGCTGCCCGAGCAGTTTCTCCACCGTCGTATACAGGGCCGCGTCGTTGTACTGCGGCGCCAGCACCACCACGCCCGCCCGCCACGCCGCCAGGTCGCCGCGCGCCTGCGCCTGCCAGTTGGGGCCGATCACCGGGACCCGCCCGCTGTTGCGCACATCGTTGAAGAGGTTGGAGGTGTGCCGCGGCGTCGCGCCGTAGATGCCCATGCGGTCCGGGCCCCACGGCCCGTTGAAGTAGCCGCCGGCGACCGGGAAGCCGAGCCCGGTGGCCGACTGCCAGTGCAGGGCCTCCGCGCTGCCGGGGTAGGGCAGCGGCACCGTGACCACCGATTCGCCCTCTGAGAGATATGCGCTGTACATCCCTTCCGTGACGAACGCCGGGATCTGTGCACGCTCCCGCACCGGATACGGCGTCGGCAGCACAGGCACCAGTGCCGCGGCCACCGCCGCCAGACCCAGCGCCCGGTTCACCCGCCCCCGGGTGGCCAGCAGCCGGTCGACCGCCAGCGCGATCAGAACGCCCAGCACCGGCGCGCAGATCATCGCCACCCGCGACTCGATGACCGATTCGAACAGCGGCTGATGGGCCAGCGCCCGCCACGGGCCGGTGAGCACGATGTCGGTGTACGGGATGCGGAACTGGGGGCCGAGCGAGAGGAACGCCGCCGCCACCCCCGTAAAGGCAAGTGCCTTGACCAGCGCAACCCCCCACAGCCGCACCACGATCGCCGCCGCCAGCGCAACCAGCGGCCAGCCGTAGAAGGCGTTCTGCTCGGTGCGGTTGAACGCGAGCGGGTCCGCCCCCTCGTCCGATCCCATCAGCGAGCGGCCCGCGAACCGCAGGAAGGCGAGCGGGCTGTTGCCCATGTTGTCGCCGTGCAGCACGCTCGTATAGCTCTGCGGGCCGAAGAACTGCCAGCCCAGCGGGAAGGCGACCAGCGGCAGACAGACGCCCGCGGCGACGGCGAGCCCGCGCAGCAGCGGCCGCCAGGCCGCCCGCGCGACATCGCGGCGCGCGAGCGCGTACGAGAGCGCGAAGAGCAGCATGCCCATCGACGCGAGCAGCAGCGGCTCCTCGCCGAGGAAGATCTGATACGTCGTGAACAGGCCGAGGAGCACCCCGTCGCGTACGACATTGCGCCCCTCGCACAGCCGCAGCGCCCGGTCGACGATCAACGGGATCATGAACAGCACAAGGAAGTTGGGGTGCGCGTTGCCGTGCGAGATCATCGGCGGCGCGAAGGCGGCGAAGGCGCCGCCCAGCGCGGCCGCCCACCGGTTCCTCGTCAGCCGCCGGGCGATCAGCCAGTACCAGGCCGTCGCCGTCGCCGTCAGTCCCAGCGTGAGCACCAGCGCCCACGTGACGGTCGGGCCGAACAGCAGCGTGACGGGCGTGAGCGGGACGGAGAGCCCGAGCATGACGGTGTTCGCCATCAGATTCACGCCGTCGGGATACCCCTGCAAGGTCGTGAACAGGGGGTTCCGCAGATGCGCCACATTGTCGGCGGTGACCGCGAAGAACCACTCCCACTGGTTCTGGTCCGAGCCCGCGTCGGCGAGATAGCCGCGATCGAGGTCTGTCCACACCCCTTTGTAGAGCAGTAGGGAAGCGAGCAGGAAGAGGCCGGTGACGGCGAGATCGACGGGGCGTACGGCACGTGCCCGCAGCCTGACGAGTTCCAGCAGCACCTTGCCGTAGTCCAGTGGTCTGACCTTGGAGCCCGCCTGGTGCGACCAGCGCACCGGGACCTGAGTGACCGGCCAGCCCTCGCGCCGGAAGAACCGCAGTATCTCGACGTCGATCCCCCACCCGTCGAGCCGCGAGTCCGCGAAGGCGGCGCGCGCCTTTTCGCCGTCGAAGAGCTTGAAGCCGCACTGGGTGTCGTAAATGCCGGGCACCGCGACGGCGCGTATGAGGCGGTTGCCCATCCGGCCGAGCCATTCGCGCGAACGCCGCTGGTGCACCTCGATACGGGAGTCGGGGTGCGCGCGCGAGCCGATCGCCGCCGCGCTGTCCTCCGCGGCGAGCTGCTTGTCGAGGCGGTCGAGCTCCTCGATGGGCGTCGCGAGGTCGGCGTCGGTGATCAGGACGAGCCGGCCGTACGAGGCGAGGACGCCCAGGCGCAGTGCGCTGCCCTTGCCGTGGTTGCCGTCGCCGGACAGGACCTGGATGCGCGGCTCCCCGGACGCGGCCTCCTTGGCGATCTTGGCGGTGCCGTCGGTGGAGCCGTCGTCGACGACGATCAGCTCCCAGTCGCCCCAGCGGCCCGGCTCACCGCGCAGATGCGCGCAGATGGCGTCAAGGGTGGGGCCCAGCCGCTCTTCCTCGTTGTACGCCGGGACGACGACGCTCAGATCCACCCTCACCGCTCCAGCCGATCCGCCCAGGCGAGCGCATGGTCGTTGTACGAGTCGATGAGCACGCGCGCCGTGTCGGCATCGCCGAGCGCGACGGCGTTCACCAGGTCCTCGTGGCCGCTCCACAGCCACTCCCGCAGTTCCGCGTCGGCGCGCAGACAGGGGACGGCGAACACCCAGGCCTGGACGTGCAGCCGGAGCAGGAAGTCGCATATGTAGCGGTTGGCGACGACCACGCCGAGCTCACGCCAGAAGCGCAGGTCGTAGCCGATGAGAACGTCCAGGTCCCCACCGCGGGCCGCGCGGGCGGCCTCCTCGGCCCGGCGGCGTACGGACACGAGTGCCTTGCCGCGAACGCCGGAGCCGCGCTTGGGGCCGCGCTTGGAGATGTGGCGGAAAACACCGTCCACGATCAGGGAGCGGGCCTCGATCATGCCGCGGTAGTCCTCGACCGTGAACTGGTGCACCTTGAAACCCCGGTGCTCGTCGGAGTCGAGCAGCCCCTGGGCGGAGAGGTCGACGAGGGCTTCCCGGACGGGCGTCGCGGAAACGCCGTACTGCTCGGCGATCTGCTTGACGGTGAATTCCTGTCCGGGCTGCAGACGCCCCGCCAGAACCTCGTCACGCAGCGCGTCCGCGATCTGTCGCCGCAGGGTGTTGCGGGTGACAGCGGTACTGCTGTCGGTACCACGCATCGTGGCCTTCTCCTTCGCCGTGGGTCCCGGACACGATAGGCCAGAGGTTACGAACCGGGTGCGGGGCATACGGATTGGGCGGCGCGGGCGCGGGTGCGGCCGCCTTCAGGGCGGCGACAGCCGCGGCGACCTGGTCGGTGGCCGCTACTGTGGCGGACATGGCTCATGTCTTCGAGCCGGCCACCGGCGACGGCGAGGTTGTGCGCGATCGCGACCGGGCCGCGGAGGTGCGGACCGCGTTCGACGGCATGCTCCAGATCCGCCGCGTCACCGGCACTGCCCCCGCCACCTGGGAGCTCAACCAGATGGTGCGCGCGGTCGCCCTGACCCTGGAGGCCGCGGGCATCCCGCCTTCAGTCCTGGACGCCTCGGGCGCCCGGACGGCGACGGGGTATCGCGTACGCGCCTGTGACCGCCCGCACATGGTCTGCGTGGACTGGCTGGGCCCGCCGGGCAGCGGTGCGCCCCAGGAGGAGGCGACGAAGCTCACGGAGTGCGCCTCCAAGTTGACGGACCTGGGCTGGGAGGCACTGCTGTACCGCGGCCCCCGCCACCGCCGCTTCCTGGAGGTGGAACCGGCACGTTGACGAGGGCCGCGGTCGCGGTCGCGCGGAACGTCTGACGGTACGCCATCGGCGACACCCCGGTCGTCGCCGCCATGTGCTGCCGCAGCGACGCCGCCGTCCCGAACCCCGCCTCCCCCGCCACCCGGTCCACCGGCCAGTCCGTTGTCTCCACCAGCCTGCGCGCATGCTCGACGCGCTGCTGCGCCAGCCACTGGCCGGGCGTCATCCCCACCTCCTCCCGGAACCGCCGCGAGAACGTCCGCACGCTCATCCGCGCATGCCCGGCCAACTCCCCGAGCGTGAGCGGCCGTCCGAGCGCACAGGCGCGGGTCGCCGCCGTGGTCGCCGCCGAGGGCTCCGGCACCGGGCGGCCGGCGCGACGGCCGTCCCGGCCGGGACGGCCGATGCCGGCACCGGGGTCCGTGCGGGGCCCCGGTGCCGGCAGCGGTTCGTACGGCTCAGGCGGTGTGCTCGTCGGCGACCGACAGCGCCACGTCCAGCGCCGCCAGGCCCTCTTTCACCTCCGCCTCGGTGACATTGCACGGCGGGACCGCGTGCGTACGGTTCATGTTGACGAAGGGCCACAGGCCGTTCTTCTTGCACTCGGCGGCGAACGCGGCCATGGGGGCGTTCGCCGCGCCCGTCGCGTTGTACGGCACCAGCGGCTCGCGCGTCTCCCGGTCCTTGACCAGGTCCAGCGCCCAGAACACGCCCGTGCCGCGCACCTCGCCGACGCTCGGGTGCCGCTCGGCGAGGTCCCGCAGGCCTGGGCCGAGGACCGTCTCACCGATGTGGGCCGCGTGCTCGACGACCTTCTCCTTTGCCATCACGTTGATCGTGGCGACGGCGGCGGCACAGGCGAGGGGGTGGCCGGAATAGGTGAGTCCGCCCGGGTAGGGGCGGGTCTCGAAGGTCTCCGCGATCTTCTGGCTGATCGCGACGCCGCCGAGGGGTACGTAACCGGAGTTGACGCCCTTGGCGAAGGTCAGAAGGTCGGGCGTCACATCGAAGTGGTCGGCGGCGAACCACTTGCCGGTACGCCCGAAGCCCGCCATGACCTCATCGAGCACGAAGACAATCCCGTAGCGGTCGCAGATCTCGCGTACGCCCGCGAGGTAGCCGGGCGGCGGTGTCATGATCCCGGCGGTCCCGGGGATCGTCTCCAGGATGATCGCGGCGATGGTCGCCGGACCCTCGAAGGCGATGGTGTCCTCCAGGTGCTGGAGCGCGCGGGCGCACTCCTCGGCCTCGGTCGTCGCGTAGAACGGCGAGCGGTAGAGGAACGGCCCCCAGAAGTGCACGACGCCGGAGGTGCCGTTGTCGGAGGCCCAGCGGCGCGGGTCGCCGGTGATGTTGACGGTGGTGGCGGTGCCGCCGTGGTACGAGCGGTAGGTGCTCAGGACCTTCGGACGGCCCGTGTGCAGGCGAGCCATCCGGATGGCGTGCTCGACGGCCTCGGCGCCGGCATTGGTGAAGAAAATCTTGTCCAGGTCGCCGGGGGTGCGCTCGGCGATGAGGCGTGCGGCCTCGGAACGCGCCTCGACGGCGAACGCGGGCGCGAAGGTGGCGAGCTTGCCGGCCTGCTCCTGGATGGCGGCGACGACCTTGGGGTGCTGGTAGCCGATGTTGGTGTAGACGAGGCCGCTGGTGAAGTCGAGGTAGCGGTTCCCGTCGTAGTCCCAGAAGTACGAGCCCTCGGCACCGGCGACGGCGAGCGGGTCGATCAGGCCCTGGGCGGACCAGGAATGAAATACATGTGCACGGTCTGCGGCCTTCACGGCAGCGCCGGCCCGGGGGTCGGGATGAGGGGTCATGAACCTCAGAGTAAAGACGCGCAGGTGGGGGCGGACATGGCCACGGTGTATGGCCTCGGCCACTTTGCTGGGCAGGTTGTCGGGTAGGGGAGCCCACCCGGGGGGATTTTGACAGCATGCTGTCGACATGACAGACTACTGTCATCCAGCCAGGAGGCCACCATGAACCGCACCGTTCATCTCGCCGTCTACAACACCTACGCCGACTGGGAGACCGGCCACACCACCGCCCACCTCACCCAGAACGGCTTCGCCGTCAAGACCGTCGGCCCCACCACCGGCCCTGTCACCACCATGGGCGGCATCCGTATCCAGCCCGACCTCGCGCTCACCAACATCCGCCCCGAGGACAGCGCCCTCCTCATCCTCACCGGCGCGCACCTCTGGGACACCGGGGACGACCTCGCCCCCTTCGCCGGCAAGGCGCGCGAGTTCCTCGATGCCGGGGTGCCCGTCGCCGCCATCTGCGGGGCCACCGCCGGGCTCGCCCGCGAGGGGCTGCTCGATGACCGCGAGCACACCAGCGCCGTCTCCTTCTACCTCGACGCCACCGGCTACAAGGGCGGGGAGCACTACCGCGACACGGACGCCGTCACCGACCGCGACCTGATCACCGCCGGCCCCACCGAGCCCGTCGCCTTCGCGCGCGAGGTCTTCGCGCGGCTCGGTGTGTACGAGGGCGAGAAGCTGGATGCCTGGTACCGGCTCTTCCACGACTCGGACCCCACCGCCTTCGAGATCCTCAACTCGGACTCATGAGCCGCGAACAGCAGGACCTGCTCAGCCGGACAGCCCTCGGCGTCTTCCGGCTGAACGGCCAACTCCTCTCCGTCTCCGAGGAGTTGGCCAAACCGGCAGGGCTGACCGCCGCCTGGTGGCAGGTCCTCGGCGCCGTACTGCGCGAGCCCCGGACCGTCGCCGGGATCGCCCGCGACATGGGCATCACCCGCCAGAGCGTCCAGCGCATCGCGGACCTCCTCGTCGAGCGGGGCCTCGCCGCGTACGAACCCAACCCGGCCCACCGCCGCGCCAAGCTGCTCCGCCCCACCGACGAGGGCCGCACCGCCATCGCGAAGATCGACCCGGGTCACGCGGACCTGGCGGCCCGCCTCGCCGAAGCCCTCGGCGAGGACCAGTTCGCCCAGACGGCAAAGGTCCTGGAGCAGCTGTCCAAGGCGCTGGACAGCATCAGCGGCCAGGAGCCCCCGGAAAGAAGTCCACGCTCGTGACGTAGTCCATCGCCTCGGTGAACACCGGGTCCCCGAGCCGCCGTTCCATCTCCTCCTCGCTCACATCCTCGATGTGCGTCTGGATCCAGTACAGGTTCCCGAACGGGTCCCGCACCCGCCCCACCCGGTCCCCGAAGAACAGATGCGTCACCTCCGTGACCGACTGGCCACCCGCCTCCACCGCCCGCCGGTGGACCGCGTCCGCGTCCTCGACGTACAGCCGCAGGAACGCCGGTGTCGGTGGCCAGTCGGCGCCCGGCGCGTCGAAGGGCATGACGACGGCGTCCCCGATCCGTATTTCCGCATGCCCGATCCGGCCGTCCTCGCCGGTCATCCGCGCCGGCTCGACCGCCCCGAACGCGGCCTTCAGATAGTCGCGGCTACCAGGTCGGATCCTGACCTATAAGGCCCAACTGGTCGCGCACTATCCTCGGTCCGTCGAACAGAAGCGGTACGGGGGAAGGCGCGCGACGATGGAGCAGTTGGCACCAGGGGATCCACAGCGCATCGGCGAGTACCGCCTGCTGGCCCGCCTCGGCGCGGGCGGCATGGGCCAGGTCTTCCTCGCCCGTTCCGACCGCGGCCGCACGGTCGCCGTCAAGCTCGTACGCCAGGAACTCGCCGAGCAGGAGGAGTTCCGCAGCCGCTTCCGCCAGGAGGTACGCGCCGCGCTGCGGGTCGGCGGCGAGTGGACCGCCCCCGTCCTCGACGCCGACACCGAGGCCCCGATCCCCTGGGTCGCCACCGGCTACATCGCCGGGCCCACCCTGCACACCGTCGTCTCCGGCGACCACGGCCCGCTCCCCGAGCGCTCGGTCCGCGTCCTCGCCTCCGGCCTCGCGCACGCGCTGCGGAACATCCACGCGGCCGACCTCATCCACCGCGACCTCAAGCCGTCCAACATCCTGATCACCATCGACGGCCCCCGCGTCATCGACTTCGGCATCGCACGCGCCCTGGAAACGGTCACCGACGGTGGCCTGACCCGCACCGGCGCGCTCGTCGGCTCCCCCGGCTTCATGGCCCCCGAGCAGGTACGCGGCGACCGTGTGAGGGCCGCGTGCGACATCTTCTGCCTCGGCTCGGTCCTCGCGTACGCGGCGACCGGCCGGCTCCCCTTCGGCTCGGCGGACAGCGGCGTGCACGCGCTGATGTTCCGCATCGCGCAGGAGGAGCCGGACCTGGCGGATCTCCCCGAGGGCCTGCTGGAGCTCGTACGGGACTGCCTCAACAAGGATCCCGAGGCCCGCCCGACGATCGAGCAGATCCTGGAACGCACGGCCTCCGACGCGGACCCCGAGCCCTGGCTGCCGAGCGCGCTGATCGCCCAACTCGGCCGCCACGCGGTCCAGTTGCTGGAGGTGGAACAGCCCCCCGCGGCACCGGTGCAGCAGCCGCCGACGATGACCGCGATGAACGTGGACACCCCGAAGCCACCCGTGCGAATGCCCACACCCCCACCGCCCCCGCCCCCGGCGTACAGCCACAACAACTACAGCTCCCCACTGCAGCCCGGTCACGGCTCCCCCCAGCAGCCCGGTTACGGCTACCCCCAACAGCAGGGTCCCGCCCCCCACTTCCCCCCTCCCGCGGCGCCCGGTCCCACCGCCCCCCATTTCCCCACACCCCACGCGCCCGCGCCCCCACGCCGCCGCGGCGGCACCATCGCCCTCGTCGCCGTCGCCCTGCTCGTCGCGGTCGCGGCAGGCACCTCGGTCTACGCGTTCTTGGGCGACACCGGTAGGAAGAAGGTCGCTGACGACCCCAAACCTGGACCGACGACCTCGGCACCGGTCACCTCGGCTCCACCCGGCCCGAGTACGTCCTCCTCCCCGCCCCCGCCCCAGGACGGCGGCGTCCCGCAGGAGTACGTCGGCACCTGGCGGGGCTCCTTCGAGACCGCCGACGGCACCAACACCCGCGTCATGACGATCACCCAGGGCGCGGCGGGCGAGACGGTCATGACCCTGTCGGGCACCGGACCGAACTACGACTGCCGTTGGTCGGCCACCCTCCGCGCCCCGGGCCCGCCCCTCGAACTCGGCCCGACCCAGGTCACGTTCGGTGACCCGAAGCAGTGCTCACCGGGCCAGTGGAGCCGCCTGGACATGCCCGACGACACCACGATCGTCCGCGAACTGGTGGGCTCGGGCGGCGAGCCGATCACGTACACGAAGCAGGGCTGAGACTTCAGCCCCAGCTCGCGCTGTAGAAGCTCCGGAAGTTCCTCCGCTCCTGGGCCGACAGAATCCAGCGGGCGGCCACCAGTCCGACCAGACTCGCGCCCATGACGACCAGCCCCGGACCGAGACTTCCGAAGTCCGTGATTCCGGTGACCCTCCTCGATCCGCCTGCCGCCCCCGGGGATCCGGGCCACCCCGGCGGGACGGCTCCGGCGCCCGCCGATGGGGCGGGGTCGGCCGGGCCGCCCCCGCCATCACTGCCACCGGAGGCAGGAGCGCCGACCGCCAGGCTCACCCCGAGGGCCTGAAGCGCCTTGGTCGCCGGCTGGAAGAACGTCGTACCCCCTGTGGTGCAGTCCCCGTTGCCGCCCGAGGTCACGCCGAGCGCCAGACCCTCCGCGAACAGCGGGCCCCCGCTGTCTCCTCGCTCGGCGCAGACCGTGGTCTCGATCAGGCCGGTCACCGTGCCCTCGGGGTAGTTCACCGTCGCGTTCAACGCGGTCACCTCTCCGGAGCGGAACCCCGTGGTGCTGCCGCTGCGGAAGACGCGCTGACCGACGACGGGATCGGCCGCGCCGGTGATCCGCGCCCCCCGGCCGCCGCCGATGCTCACGATGTTGGTTCCGTCGAGCGGGTCACCGCTCTCGTATCGCACGAGGGAGAAGTCGCCGCCCGGGAAGGTGCCTTCCGTCGTGGTGCCGACCAACTGGCCGCCCTCGCTGTCCTGGAACCACGTGGTGCCGACGGGGCCGCAGTGCCCGGCCGTGAGTATGAAGGTGTTCTGGCCGTCGGTCACGTCGAAGCCTGCGGAGCAGCGGCCGGCACCGGAGAAGACCGGAACGCCGCCATTCACCCTGGTGGTGAAGGCGCCGGCGGTCCTTTCCATGCGGACGGAGCCGCCGATCCCCTCGGCGACGTCGGACAGGCGCGACCAGTCGTCGGCGGAGACGGTGCTGTCTGCGCGCACCATGACCCTGTTGGACGCGTAGTCCACCGCCCAGGCGGTACCGGCCACCCGAGGCGCCGCACGCAGCGCCTCGGTGGCCGAGCGGAGCCGGTGCAGGCTGTAGCGCACGACTTCGGCGTGTGCCCCCGCCTGCCGAACCTCGTCCGCCGCGTCCGCGTCGGTCACTGCGACGACCGGGCGCCCGTCGGCCCCCGTCCAGCTCCCTGCGGTACGGGAGGCGCCGAGCCGCGAGACCAGACTCGCGACCGGATCGGCGGACGGGGCCGACGGTTCGCTCGCCATGGCGTTCGAGACCATCAGCCCGCCGCAGACCAGTCCGCCGACGGCCGCCAGCCGCGCGATCCGCTGGAGTTTGCGTCGTGCGTGCCTCATACGCGGCCCCAAGGTCGTACCGACATGGCGTCACAAGCCCGTGGGCCCCTGAAACCAGGGGCCCCCACACCTCAGTACGTGCCGCCCCGCCGTCCCGTTCAGAGCCTCATCGCATACACGTAGCGCGAGTTGACTGGCGTCCGGTTCCTCTCCGGTGGAGTCGCACCGGGATCCTGTTCATTCTTCGCGTACTCCCCGAGTCTCCAGATGACCCGTGAGCCCCGGTAGTTCGCCTGGTAGCTGAGATCCTCCCGGTTGGCCTCAACCCAGCAGCGCGGCAGCGGCGTTACGCAGGATCAGCGGGTGCACGAACCGGTCCGCCGTGGTCGGCAAAAAGCGCCAGGACAGCGGCCAGGTGCGGCCGCGGAGGGCGGGCACGGGGATGTAACTCGCGTGTGCTGGGCCTGAGTTGAACCGGGTGATGCCACGCGGCCAGGGCCGGTGGGAGGTGGTTCCTGCCGGCAGGAGGAAGTAGACCGACCGCCGCCCGTACGCCTCGATGACGACGGGCCCGGGATCACCGCCGGTCAGCAGCTCCAGGAGGTCGGCGAGAGGACGGCCATCCTCGTCGTCGACGCGGACGGCGTCGAATTGCACGCCCGCCTTACGGCTTCTTGAGCTCTTCCTTGGTGGGCGTGGCTCCGGCCAGCTCTGCGATGAGATCGCGCATCGTCATGCCTGTAGCGCCACGCGCCGTGATCAAAGCAAGTGCCAATTGCCTATGCCCAAGCCGCAGTTCGAATTACCCGAGCCCAGAAACGCTCCCGTCGACCGTCATTTGCCGAAAATGGGGTCGAATCCACGGGCAAACGACTCCCGCCCACCCCGTCAGGAGTTCACCCTCCAGGGTTACTTGAGGCCGCAGGCCCGGCGCCTCTGAACGACCGGCGAACATCCGGCGTCAGGACGCCAACTCCCCATCCCCGCCGCCCCCCTTCCCATACGGTTGCCGCCCGCGACGGAGTGCGAGGAGAAGAACCCGTGGAGTGGCTCAGTGCCGAGAATGTCGTAGCCGTCCTCACCGCCGTACTCGGCATCCTCGCCTCCGGGGCGGTGCTCTGGTACGAACGCCGGGTGCCGCGGCGCAAGCGCATCGGCTACCGGGTGCAGCTGGACACCCCGATCGGCAGCAACGTACGCAGCGGGCGGCCCAACTTCCGGCTCGGGCTGTTCAACGAGACGCCAGAGATGTCCGACGCCACCCTCGTACTGCTGCGCATCGAGAACGACGGCTCACAGAGCATCGCCGACAACGACTACACCGGGCGCGAAGTCCACGGCCTGACCGCCGAGTTCACCGAACGCACCATCCGCGCCATCGCCGTCACACAGCCGCTCGGCTCCGAGCATCTGATGGACCACTTCACGCCCGCCGCGGGCATGCGGCACAGCGGCAGCACGATCTATCTGCCACGCGTGCCGCTCAACCACGGGCAGCACTTCAAGCTGCTGGTGCTGCTCACCGGCGCGGGCGTCGGCAGCGAGATCACGGTCAGCGGCGGCATCCGGGACGGCGCGGTGATGCCGAACCGTTCCATCACGCCCGACGACAAGCCGCCGCTGTTCAGCCGGGCAGCCCGCTGGATCACCGTGCTGCTGACCGTCTGCGTGGTCACGCTCGCCACGATCATCGTGGTCCGGGACGACACCCGGCCGCCGATCGGCTGCGCCAAAGGCACGCTGACGCTGACCGGCTCGACCGCCTTCGCACCCGTCGTGAAGGAGCTGGCGAAGAAGTACGAGAAGGACTGCGTAGGGTCCACCGTCGTCGTCGACGCACACGGCAGCACCGCCGGAATAAGAGCGCTCGCGGCGGCCGGCGCACAGGCCAAGAACGGCTCTCCCGCACTGATCGCCCTCGCCGACGGGCCGAAGCCCGGCGGCTATCCGCAGCTGCGGGAGGAGCGCGTCGCCGTCTCCCTCTTCTCGCTCGTCGTCAACGACAAGGTGCCGGTGCGGAATCTGTCGACCGACGAGATCCGCAGGCTCTACCGGGGCGAGATCAACAACTGGAACCAGCTGAACGGGCCCGATATGCCCGTGCTGCTGGTCAGCAGGGACGCCAACTCCGGTACCCGCGAGGTGTTCCAGCGCCGGGTGCTGATGCGGAACGAGCCCGCGAACTCCTCACGCGACTGCGAGAACAAGGATGACGGCGAGGCCAAGGTCGTACGCTGCGAGCTCGACAGCACGGAACAGGTTCTGAACACCGTGGCCCGGCTGCCGGGAGCGATCGGCTACAGCGAACTGCGGGCCGGGACCGGGCTCAAGGGGCTGCACCGGCTGAACATCGACGGGGAGCCGCCGTCCGTGGACGACATCGGCGAGAGCGCGTACCCGTACCGGGAGATCGAGTACGCGTACACCTACGGCCAACCGCCCGCCGACTCGCTCGCCTCCAGCTTCCTCGGCTATATGAGCCGGGGGAACGGGCAGGACGTCATCCGCACGCACGGCCATCTGCCGTGCGCGACGCCGAAGGGGCTGCGGATCTGCGGCGAGGGCTGAGCGGGGGCTTTCGGGGCTCCGCCCCCGGACCCGCGCGTCACCTGCACGATCACGAACGCGCTCGCCGCTCCGGGGCGATCGTGCAGCTGAGCAGCATGGGCGGCCGGCTCTCCTTCGCCGGGTTCTCGGCGTACAGCGCCACCAAGTTCGCGCTGGAGGGCATGTCGGAGGCACTCGCCGACGAGGTGGGGCGCCTCGGCATCAAGGTGCTGATCGTCGAGCCGGGGGCCTTTTGCACCAGCCTGTTCGGCAACAGGAGCACCAGCGAAGCGATCACCGAGACGGCGGACTACGCGGAGACGGTCGGGGCGACCCGGCGGATCGTCGAGAGCGGGAACGGTACGCAGCCGGGCGACCCGGCGAAGGCCGCGGCCGCGATCCTCGCCGCCCTGGACGCGGAGGAGACGCCGCTGCGGCTGGCGCTGGGTGACGACGCGATCGACGCGATCCTGGGCCACCTCGACAGCGTGCGCGCGGATGTCAACGCGTGGGAGAAGCACACGCGCCTGGCGTGAGACGCGTGAGCGCCCCCGGGGACTCGTCCCTGGGGGCGCTCACGCGTGTGTTTTACGAGAGGAACGAGTTGATCTCGATCGTCTCGGTGCGCCCCGGGCCGACCCCGATCGCCGAGATCGGCGCGCCCGACATCTCCTCCAGCGCCTTCACATAGTCCTGCGCGTTCTTCGGCAGGTCCGCGAAGGTCTTCGCCTTGGTGATGTCCTCGGACCAGCCCGGCAGGTACTCGTACACCGGCTTCGCGTGGTGGAAGTCGGTCTGGGAGTACGGGAGCTCCTCGACACGCCGGCCGTCGATCTCGTACGCGACACACACCGGGATCTGCTCCCAGCCGGTCAGCACGTCCAGCTTGGTGAGGAAGAAGTCGGTGAGGCCGTTGACCCGGGTCGCGTACCGCGCGATGACCGCGTCGAACCAGCCGCAGCGGCGGTCGCGGCCGGTGGTCACGCCCCGCTCGCCGCCGATGCGGCGCAGCGCCTCGCCGTCCTCGTCGAAGAGCTCCGTCGGGAACGGGCCCGCGCCGACACGGGTCGTGTACGCCTTGAGGATGCCGATGACCCGGCTGATCTTCGTCGGACCCACGCCGGATCCGGTGCAGGCGCCGCCCGCGGTCGGGTTCGACGAGGTGACGAAGGGATACGTGCCGTGGTCGACGTCGAGCAGCGTGCCCTGGCCGCCCTCGAAGAGGACGACCTTGCCCTCGTCGATCGCGTTGTTCAGGATCAACGTGGTGTCGGCGACGTACGGCTTGATCTGCTCCGCGTACTGGAGCATCTCTTCGACGATCTTGCCGGCCTCGATGGCGCGACGGTTGTAGACCTTGGCGAGGAGCTGGTTCTTGGACTCCAGCGCCGCCTCGACCTTCTGCTCCAGAATCGACTCGTCGTACAGGTCCTGGACGCGGATGCCGACGCGGTTGATCTTGTCGGCGTATGTCGGGCCGATGCCGCGGCCGGTCGTGCCGATCTTCCGCTTGCCGAGGAACCGTTCCGTCACCTTGTCGAGGGTGACGTTGTACGGAGTGATCAAGTGCGCGTTACCGCTGATCAGCAGCTTGGATGTGTCGACGCCCCGGTCGTTCAGCCCGCTCAGCTCGGAGAGCAGAACCGCAGGATCCACGACGACGCCGTTGCCGATCACCGGGGTACATCCCGGCGAGAGGATTCCGGAAGGGAGGAGATGCAGCGCATACTTCTGATCGCCCACGACGACCGTGTGGCCGGCATTGTTGCCGCCCTGATAGCGCACTACATAATCCACAGATCCACCGAGCAGGTCGGTGGCCTTTCCCTTGCCCTCGTCACCCCACTGAGCACCGAGCAGCACAAGTGCGGGCACAGGCGTACACCCCTTCCGGGCGGGGCAAGACCAAGGTCAGGGGGCCTGAGCCGTGCCTGAGTCTTCGGACCGGTTGCCCCGGAATAGACGAAGCCCCTGGCGCAATAGCGCAAGGGGCTCTTGCACAAAGATGCTACCCGAGGAAGGACCGAGGTGTCGGCTCACGACCAGCTACTGGTGGTCATCGACCCGGTCGCCCGCCGAAGTGACGGCGAGTCCGTGCGGATCGCGAAAGATGTGCTGTGTGGCGGGTCGGAGGCGAAAATCTGCCTTCCCGAGGGGCCGGAGGAATTCGCGCGGGCACTGGCCCGCAGGGGGTCACGGCGGCCGGTCGTGATCGGTGACGACCGGGCGCTGCTGCGTGCGGTCGCGCTGCTGCACCGGGACCGCTGGCTGGGTGACGGGGCGCTGGCGCTGGTGCCGGTGGGGCCGTCCGCCTCCGTCGGACTGGCGCATTCGCTCGGCGTGCCGCGGGGGGCGGTGGCGGCGGCCCGGGCGGTGCTCGACGGGGCAGTACGCCGTCTCGACCTGCTGGTGGACGAGAGCGACGGGGTGGTGCTGGGAGATCTGTCGATCCCGGCGGCGTCGACGCCGGCCGCTCCCGCGGCGAACGGCGCGTCGGTGTGGCACACCTGCCGCTCGCTGGTCCGCACGCTGGTCCGCACGCCGCCGGCTCCGGTACTGCGGACGCACCGGCTGCGGGTGGAGGCGGACGGCGTGCTGCTGACGGACCTGGACCGGGTGGTGGAGGCGGTGACGGTCCGGGCGGGCGACGGCCGCGCGGAGGTTGTCGTCCGGCACGGCGCGCACGCGGAGCCGGTCATGGCCCGCGCCCTGACGGTGACAGTCTCGGGGGCGGACTTCCGCTACCGGGCGGACGCGCTGGTGACGGGACCGGTGAGAACGCGGACGTGGACGCTGCGGGCGGGGGCGTGGGGGCTGACGCTGCCGTCGGGAGCGGCGGTGGCGGGCGCGGGGGGGTAGCCAGGGCCGTCCGGCAGGGTTTGTCCTCAATCCCCCCAGACTTCGTCCGGGGGGGGACCCCCAGGGGCTTGATTTCCGCCCGGCGCGCCGGGGTCGCTCTGCGCCTCGCGGTACGCGCGCCGGCGACCTCGGCGAGCAGATCGCCCCCGCGGTTGTCCTTGAGCCCGGCGACAAGCTCGGCCGCGAGCCTGCTCACGGTGGGCACGAGCGCCTCGACGGTGCGCGGCGTGAAGGCCTTCGACACAAGCCGCCGGATGCGAGTGTGGTCGGGCGCTTCGAGGTCGAGCATCCCGTAGTCGTTGAGCCTGTGGAACGGCTCGTTCGCGGCGGGCGGGGGCGTACGCCCGAACTCCTCGTGCGTGAAGCGGTGCCGGTACGTCCGCCCGAGCCGGCGGTCGCGCAGCAGCGCGGAGACGTCGGCGTGGTGCGGGATCAGCCACTGGCGGGTGGGCTCGTAGTAGTGCACGCGTCCGCGGGAGCGCAGCTCGGCGTAGGCGGGGTAGGGGTCGGCGACGAAGGCGGGTGACCAGGGGGCGAAGTCGGCCATGCGCCGACGCTAGCCGACGGTGAGCCCTGCCGTCAGGGTACCGAGAGCCCGGTGCGGGTCCGTCCTCAATCTCCCCCAGACTTCGTCCGGGGGGACCCCCAACGGGCTGAAATTCAGCCCCGCCTGCGTTTGAGGCGCGGGGCCCGGGGCGGAGCCCCGGGGGAACGCTCACCCCGGCGTGACCAGCCTCGCCTCGTACGCGAACACCGCCGCCTGCGTACGGTCCCGCAGCCCCAGCTTCACCAGCACCCGGCTCACATGCGTCTTGATCGTCGACTCCGCGACCACCAGGTGCGATGCGATCTCCGCGTTCGACAGACCCTGCGCGATCAGCACCAGCACCTCCGTCTCGCGCTCCGTCAGATCGCCCACCTGGGCCAGGGCCGGCGGGCGCGGGTTCTGGGAGAGCTTAGAGAACTCGGTGATCAGACGGCGCGTGACCGTCGGCGCCAGCAGCGCCTCGCCCGCCGCCACCACCCGTACACCGTCCGCGAGTTGACGCGCGGACGCGTCCTTCAGCAGGAAGCCGGACGCCCCCGCGCGCAGCGCCTGGTACACGTACTCGTCGAGGTCGAACGTCGTCAGCACGAGCACCTTGGACCCGGCGTGCGCGGCGGCGATCTCGCGGGTCGCCTCGATGCCGTTCAGCTCCGGCATACGGATGTCCATCAGCACCACGTCGGGCGCGAGTTCGGAGACCTTGGTGACCGCCTCGCGGCCGTTCACCGCCTCGCCGACGACCTCGATGTCGGGCATCGCGTTCAGCAGGACCGAGAAGCCCTCGCGGACCATCATCTGGTCGTCGACGACCAGGACGCGGATCGTCATGACGGCTCCTCGGTGGCGGTGGCGGCAGCTGCTGCGACGGGGATGAAGGTCGTCACCTCGTAGCCGCCGTCCTCCGTCGGCTCCGCGGTCATCTCGCCGCCCAGCATCGTCACCCGCTCCCGCATGCCCGTGATGCCGTGGCCCGCGCCCGGCGACGGATTGACCAGGCCCTGCGGCGCGGTGTTCACGATGCGCAGACCGAGGCCGCCGAGTACGTAGGAGATCTCGACCTTCGCCGAGGACCCCGGCGCATGGCGCAGCGCGTTGCTGAGCGCCTCCTGGATGATCCGGTACGCCGACAGCTCAACGCCCTGCGGCAGATGGCGGACCGCGCCCGTCACCGTCTTGTCCACCTCAAGGCCCGCGTCACGGACGTTGGAGAGCAGGTTCTCGACGTCGGCGAGCACCGGCTGCGGGGCGTCGGGGGCCTGGTAGTCCTCCGCCCGTACGACACCGAGGACCCGGCGCAGCTCGGTCAGCGCCGCCACCGCGTTCTCGCGGATCGTGGCGAAGGCCTTCTCCAGCTCGGGCGGCGGGTTCTCCACCCGGTAGGGAGCGGCCTCCGCCTGGATCGCGACCACCGACATGTGGTGGGCCACCACGTCGTGCAGCTCGCGGGCGATGGTCGTGCGCTCCTCGAGGAGTGTGCGCCTGTCGCGCTCGACGGCCGTGACGGTCTGCTGCGCCGCGACCTCCTGCTTGGCCTCGCGGCGGACGTGCAGCACGGTCATCGCCAGCAGGAGCAGCGCCGCGACGAAGAGCATCTGCGGGGTGTCGGAATCACCACGGGAGATGACGTCGGCGAAGAATCCGTACACCCCGGTCAGCACCCACATCCAGGCCGCGGTCCTCGGCCGGGTCCGCAGTGCCACCACCGTCATCACCGTCAGGTGCGCGAGGAAGGCGCTCGCCGTCCACGGCCAGTCGTCCCAGTAGGGGGTCAGCGTGCCGACGACCGGCGTGCTGAGCACCGAGAACCACCAGGCGCCGACCGGCCTGACCAGGGTCATCAGCACGGCGGCGGCGGGGAGCAGAGCGATCAGGGTGTACCCGGTTCGGCCGCCCATGCTGCCGCCCGACCCGTACGCCAGGAAGATCACAAAGAACGCCACGCCCCCGACCACGGCGTGCGGAGTCCACCCCGCGTACTCGCGTATCCGGCCCGGGAGCCGGCGGGTGAGTGGCCCGTCCGTCCGCATGCGCGGCAGTGGGCGGTAGGCGAGGGCATCGTGGAAGAGGTCCTGGCGGAGGCCGCTCAGGGCCCCCATGGCCAGGCGGAACTCGGGGCTGCGGGTCGTCTCGGTCACGTACAGAACGGTAGGCGGAAGGACGGACGCGGTCGTCAGTATCGCTACGGATCCTGCCGCGTCCGTCCTGAGTACTACGAGTCGCTACGAGTGCCTGCGAGTCGATACGAAGCGATACAGGGCGGTACGAGACGGCTCTTACGCGCGGAACGCGTCCGCGTGCTCCGCCGCCCACTCGGCGAAGGTCCGCGCCGGGCGCCCTGTGACCGTCTCGACGGTGTCGACGGCGGTACGTCCGACGAGCGGTGTGTTCCCGTACGCCTCCAGCAGGAAGCCGATCACTTCGTCCGGCCGGCCGGCTGCCCGCCACTGCTCGACCGCCTGCTCCTCGGTCAGCTCGACGAGCCGGATCTCCCGGCCGCGGGCCGCCGCGATGGCGTCCGTCTTGTCCTTCAGGGTCAGCACGTCCGGGCCGGTGATCACGTATTCCTTGCCGCCGTGGCCGTCCTCGGTGAGTGCGACCGCGGCGACCGCGCCGATGTCGCCCTCGTGGACCATCGCGCTCAGCCGGCCGGTGAACGGCTCCCGCACCTCGTCGTCGCCGCGAATGCCGTCCGCCCACTCCAGCGCGTTCGACATGAACTCCACCGGCATGACCACGGTCCACGCGAACTTGCTCGCCCGCACCGTGTCCTCCAGTGGGCTGGGGCCACCGCCGTGCAGCACGGTGACCCTGCGAACACCCGCCTTGCGGGCCAGTTCGAGGATCTGCGGGCCGGTCTCCAGAGGGGCGAAGTACGGCCCGCCGAAGGTGATCAGATGGAGGCCCGTCACGCCCTCCAGGGCGGCCGCGAGGGATTCAGGGTCGGTGAGGTCGCCCCGCACAACCTCGACGCCGACCGGAAAATCCGCCTTGGCGGGGTCACGGGTCAGGGCACGGACGGAGTGTCCACGGCGGAGTAGTTCGGCGACAACCCGGCAGCCAACAGTTCCGGTTGCTCCGGTGACCAGGACGGTTGTTTCGGCGCTCTCTCGATTCGTCATGTGACGACCGTAGAAAGGCCAGCGGTCAGCTTCTGTCCGCGATGCGAGCCGGGGGTTTCAGTAGCCGGTGGGACGTATGAGTCCCGTCTCGTACGCGAAAACCGCCGCCTGCGTACGGTCGCGCAGCCCCAGCTTCACCAGGATCCGGCCCACATGCGTCTTCACTGTCTGCTCCGCCACCACCAGCCGCGCGGCGATCTCCCCGTTCGACAGGCCCTGAGCGATCAGGTTGAGCACCTCTGTCTCACGCTCCGTCAGATCGCCGACGCGCTCCTTGAGCGGGGTGCGCGGCGCACCGGCCGTCCGGGAGAACTCGGTGATCAGCCGCTTGGTGATGTTCGGCGAGAGCAGCGCGTCGCCCGCCGCCACCACCCGTACCGCTTCGGCGAGTTGACCGGCGGAGGCGTCCTTCAGCAGAAAGCCGGACGCGCCCGCGCGCAACGCCTCGTAGACGTACTCGTCCAGGTCGAACGTGGTCAGCACGAGCACCTTGACGGTGGCACCCGGGGCCCGGGTGATCCGGCGGGTGGCCTCGATGCCGCCGAGCTCGGGCATCCGGATGTCCATCAGGACCACGTCGGGGTCGAGTTCGGCGACCTTGGAGACCGCCTCGCGGCCGTCCACGGCCTGGCCGATCACCTCGATGCCCGGCTCTGCATTGAGCAGCACCGTGAAGCCCTGCCGGACCATCGCCTGGTCGTCGGCGATCACCACCCGGATCGTCATGTGTCGTCCTTCGAGGCTTGCAGGGGCAGGTGTGCGGTTACTTCGTAGCCGCCGTCGGGGGTGCGTCCCGCGGCGAGGCCGCCACCGAGCATGGCGGCGCGTTCACGCATGCCGAGCAGGCCGTGACCTGCGCCGGGGGACGGCGGGGCGGGCTTCGCCGGAGCGGTGTTGATCACCCGGACGCCCAGCATGCTCGGCTTGTACGCAATCTCCACGCGTACCTCCGCCCCGGGCGCGTGCCGTATCGCATTGCTGAGCGCCTCCTGGATGATCCGGTACGCCGACAGTTCGACGCCGGGCGACAGTGGGCGCGGCTCGCCGGAGCTGTCGGTGGTGATGCTCAGCCCGGCGCTGCGGACGTTCTCGACGAGAGAGTCCAGCCGGTCGAGGGTGGGCTGCGGTGCGTGCGGCGACCCATCCGGGTTCTCGGACCGCAACACGCCGAGCACCCGGCGGAGTTCGGTGAGCGCTTCGAGGGCGTTCTCGCGGATGCCCTCCAGGTTCTCCTTGAGCTCGTCGGACGGATTCCGCACGAGGTGCGGGGCGACCTGCGCCTGGATGGAGATCACCGACATGTGGTGGGCGACGACATCGTGCAGCTCGCGGGCGATCCGGTTGCGCTCTTCGAGCAGCGTGCGCCGGGACCGCTCCTCGGCGGTGAGCGACTCCTGTTCGGCGAGCCGGTCACGGGCCTCGCGGCGGCCGTGGAGCGATGCACCGAGGAGGACCACGACGGCGTTCACGAGTGCGGCCGGCGCGGCCGACGAGTTGTACGGAGGCATGCCGAGCCCGATGGCCTCGAAGACGAACCCGACCCCGACGGTGACCATCAGGGCCTTGACGGCGATACGGGTCCGGACGCGCAGGGCGAGAAGGAACAGGACGGCCGCGTTGGCGATGACACCCGGTACGGTCCACGGCCAGGGCTGCCCGCCGGGCAGTTGGCCGGCCATGGCGACCGCGGTCAGGGCGGCGACCCCCAGCGACATCCACCAGGCTGCCAGCGGCCGGCGCATCGCGTACCCGACCACGGCGGCGGTGGCGACGCCCAGCGGGATGCCGTACTGGCCGTGCAGGCGGAACTGATGGACCAGTTCGTTGGAGCCGACGATCGCCAGGGCGACAACGCCGCAACTGATCAGGACATGCGGCAGCCGGCGCAGCCAACGGGGGCGGGTCATCGGCGGGAGCGGCATCGCTTCGAAGTTCCACAGCTCAGGAGGACGCAGAGCCGCCCTTTCCCATCTGTTGAGGTTCTTCTCGTCCGCCACAGGATGAAGCCTAGGCACCGCGCACCACCTGTGGTCGGGCGGGCCGCCGCCCCTGTTCGTACAGCCGGAACGCACCCCAGCAGACGGACAGCGCAGCTGCGAAGACCGGTAGCCAGACAAGCCGGGCCAGTACCCAGCCGGGGCTGTCGGGTGCGGTGTGCAGTCCAGGGAGCGCGCCCGCGAGCAGGCCGGTCGTGGTGACCGCCATCAGCGCGGTCTGGTGCCAGAGGAAGACCGTCATCGCTGAGAGGTTGACCAGTGCCACGGCCGCCCAGGCCGCGGGCTTTTGAAGCACCCGGCGCATCGGGCCGAGCAGCAGCAGGGCCGCTCCGCACTGGGCGAGCCCGAAGGCGACGGCGGCAAGAGTCGGCGGGTTGAGGTTGGAGATCTCGGCGCCGGGCACCCCGACCATGGACGCGGGATAGCCGGCCCACAGCACGAGGGCTGCGGTGGTGGCGGCGCCGCCGAGCAGCAGCGCCCATTGGGTCGCACGGCCCCGCAGGCCGCCGCGGGCCCAGGCCGCGCCGAGGCAGTACGGGACCAGCCAGCCCGCGGCCACATTGATCCAGCCCAGCCAGGCGGGTCCGCCGAGGCCGAAACGGAACAGGTCGATGTGGAGGACGACGGCGAGCGGCCAGAGCGGATGCAGCCTGGCGACGAGCGGGGTGGCGGCGGTGAGCGCGGCGAAGACCAGCAGGAACCAGAGCGGGGAGAGGGCGAGGGTCACAAGGGTGCGTACGGTCTGAAGGCCCACGCCCGTGGCGAGCATCCCGATCGCGGCGACTGTCCACAGCACGAGGACGGCCGCGACCGGCGCGAAGAGCCGGCCCAGGCGGGCAGCAAGCCACTGCCGGTAGCCGGTACCGCGGGCCCGCGCCGCGGCATGACTCCTGGCGGCCACGTGCCCACCGACCAGGAAGAAGACTGCCAGCGTCTGGAAGATCCAGGAGACCGGGGTCAGCCACGGCATGTGCTGGAGCGGGCTGGCGCCGTGGAGCACGCCACCGCCGTCGGTGACAAGGGCGGTGACCGACCAGTGGCCGAGGACCACCCCGAGGATCGCGAGCGCGCGCAGGGCGTCGACGGCACGGTCCCGGTCGGGCGGGGTGGCCGCGTCGATACGGCATGCCAACTTAACCATGGGTGACCTCCGTTGCGCGGCCGAGGGTGATCCGGGCGAGGTTGCGCAGGGACGGGGAGCCGGGCTTCAGGTAGTCGCTGTGCCCGCCGTCGCCCGCATCGAAGGTGCGCGCGCCGAAGCCGGGCGAGACGGGGTCGGCGCCGAACCCCACCGTGGTACCGAGGAGTTCGAGGCGTATGTGCGGGAGGTCCGCGATCCAGTCGTCGCTGCCGCGGCCGGCCCAGACGGTGGCGCGGGTGCGCAGCTCAGCCACGTGGTCGGCACCCGCGCCGGGGCTGCCGTAGAGGACGATGGCGACGACGTCGATGGACGGGGCGGCGCGCCCGCAGACGACGGAGCCGTACGAATGGCAGAGGAGACTGATTTGCGCATTGGGCTTCGCGTCTCCTACCTCCCGTATGAATGCGTGCAGTTGGCCGGCAGCATCCTCGGCGCGCCCCTCGGTCAGGACCTCAGGGCTGACGGTCCCCGGCGTGGCATAGCCGAGCCAGGCGATGACCGCCGCGCGGCCGCCCAGTTCGCCGTGGAGGGCGACAGCTCCGGCCCGGAAGCGTTCGTACGTATCGAGGTTGGTGTCCGAGCCCGGCACCAGTACGGCGATCCGCTCGGCGGCCGCGAGATCGCCGAACACCTCGGCGGTGCGCCCGCCGTCACGCCCGTCAAAGGTGAGGAAGTGCCGCGTCGGGTCCGCCATGACGCGCAGCCGGGCGGCCCGCCCCCGGTCGCCGTGGTCGGCCGCCGTCCGCGCGGCCTCGCGGATATTGCCGCGATTGGCTTCGTAGCGGTCGGCGAGAGCGGGCAGTTCGGCGGCGGTGACCGGCACGAGGGCGACCGGGGCGGGCGCGGGGACGGCGGCGGGCCGCGCTGCCGCCGACACCGGCACGGCCACCGCGGCGGTGACGAGCGCGGCGAGCAGGGTACGACGCAGGCGGGACACCATGAGGTTCTTCCTTCCGTTCCAGACGCTGTCTCTGGAACGGAAGTTATGGATCACGACCCGTGGTCGGCGTCCCGCTGGGGAGCGCACCTGGGACGTAGCCCCGAAGTACTACGGGTACTCACCACGCGAGCTGGGCGATCTCCTCCGCGACCACCGCGCACGCGTCCGCCGCCGGGTCGATGAGCGGGAAATGCCCGACCCCTTCGAGGAGCGTGAGCCCGACGGTCTCCCCGGCCTTCGCCGCCGCGTCGACGTACGACTCGGAGACTGCGTACGGCACGACGATGTCGACGCGCCCCTGCACGACAGTCGTGGCAATGCCGGTGGGCAGCAGCGCCGCCGGATCGGCGTGCGCGCGCCTCGGCTCGAACTCCGCCTCCCCGCCAAGGAGTTGGACCACCGCGCCGCCGCACACATCGAGCTCGACGGCCTGCGCGAAGTCCGCGATCGGCGCGAGCGCGACGACCCCGCGCAGCGCGGGCGGCGCGGCCAGCCGCCACGGCGACCCGACGGGCAGCACATGCCGCGCGGCAGCCCACAGCGCGAGCTGTCCGCCCGCGGAATGCCCCGTCACCACGATGCGCCGGACATCCGCCTGCGGCAGCGCCCGCTGGGCGAGCCCGGGCAGCGCGTCCATCGCGGCGGCGACATCGTCGAACGTCTCCGGCCACCGCCCGGCCACCGGCCCGCTCCCCCGCTGCTGCGGAATCTCGCTCCCCCGCCGGTATTCGACACTGGCGACGGCGAGCCCGCGCCTGGCCAGAAAATCCGCGAAGGGAGTGACATGCTGCCGGTCGTACGCTGCCCGCCACGCCCCACCGTGCAGCAGGACGACGAGCGGCGCACTGGACTGCCCTCCTCGCGGCGCATAGAAGTCGACGACCTGGTCGGGGTGCTCCCCGTACGCGACGGAGGCGTCCGGCGCGACGGCGGGATGCGAAAGGACCGACTCGGTCTCAGCGGCGTCACGGGCGACGGGGTCCGGCATTGCTGCTCCAACCTTCCGACGGAGTGGCGGAATTGACCGCGGGACTGACCGCTGAACCATCCGCGAAATTGACCTGACCAGCGGGGACGGTACCAGTCTCCCGCTGGTCGGATCAGCGCGGCCTCAGGTGGCAAGAACCTCCGCCAGAACCTCCGCCGCCCGCTCCGTGTCGCCGAAGCCCACATACAGCGGCGTGAACCCGAACCGCAGCACATCCGGCCTGCGCAGGTCCCCCACCACCCCGCGGGCGATCAGCTTCTCCATCACCGACGGGGCGTCCGCGCAGCGCAGAGCGATCTGGCTGCCGCGCGACGCGTGGGCCGACGGCGTCAGGGAGGTGACCATGCCCTGAGGGACGTAGGACTCGACGCACTCCAGGAAGAAGTCCGTCAGCGCCAGACTCTTGGCCCGTACCGAGTCGATCGAGACGCCGTCCCAGACGTCGAGCGCCGCCTCCAGGGCCAGCATCGACAGGATGTCCGGCGTCCCGACCCGGCCGCGGACCGCGCCCGGCGCCGGCCTGAAGTCTGCCGTCATCGCGAACGGGTCCGTGTGCGAGTTCCAGCCCGGAAGCGGGGAGTCGAAGGCCACCTGGTGGCGCTCGGCGACGTACAGATACGCCGGTGAACCCGGGCCGCCGTTCAGGTACTTGTAGGTGCAGCCGACCGCCAGGTCCACGCCGTGGGCGTCCAGGCCGACCGGGAGCGCACCCGCCGTGTGGCAGAGGTCCCAGACCGCGAGGGCGCCCGCCTCGTGGATCGCCGCGGTGAGGGACGGCAGGTCGTGGAGGCGGCCGGTACGGTAGTCGACGTGGTTGAGCAGCACGACCGCCGTACGCGGGCCGAGCGCGGCGGGCAGGTCGCCCGGCGCGAGGGGGACCAGTCGTCTGCCCGTGAGCCGGGCCGCCGACTCGGCGATGTAGCCGTCCGTGGGAAAGGTCGTCGCGTCGACCACGATGTCCGTACGGGAGTCGTCCACGCACAGCCGTACCGCGCCCACAACCGCCTTGAAAACGTTGACACTTGTGGAGTCGCCGACCACCACCTGGCCCGGGCCCGCGCCCACCAGCGGTGCGATCCGGTCACCGATCCGCTCCGGCGCCGTCCACCAGCCGCTCTCGTCCCACGAGCGGATCCGCAGCTCGCCCCACTGCCGGCTCACCACATCCGCGACCCGCTCGGGCACATGCGCCGGCAGCGCGCCGAGGGAGTTCCCGTCCAGATAGACCGTCTCGTCGAGCGCGAACAGCTTGCGCGCACCGGCCAGCTCATCTGCGGCGTCCAGCGCCGCGGCCTTCGCGGCCAGTGACTCAGACATGGCTGCGCGCCGTCCACAGCTCCGGGAAGACGTTCTTGCGGGCCCGCTTCTCCAGCCAGGCCACCCCCGCAGAACCGCCGGTACCCGCCTTCGAGCCCATCGCCCGCCGCGTCGCCACCAGGTGGTCGTTGCGCCAGCGCCACACCAGCTCGCCGACGTCCGTCAACGCCTCGCCGAGCCGCACCAGTTCGGTGTCCTGGTCCGCGCCGCCGTACACCGCGGCCCAGATCTCCTCGATCTCCTCCGACGGCTCGTACTTCTGCGAGAGATCCCGGTCGAGGACCGAGGACGGCACCGGCAGCCCGCGCCGCGCGAGCAGCCGCAGCACCTCGTCGTACAGGCTCGGCTGCTGCAGCGCCTTCTCCAGCTCCGCGTGGACACGCGGCGCGCCCCGGTGCGGCACCAGCATCGACGCGGACTTCTCACCGAGCAGGAACTCCATCCGCCGGTACATTGCGGACTGGAAACCGGAACCCTCACCCAAAGCACTGCGGTACGCGTTGAACTGGGCAGGGGTCAGATGCGCGAGCGGCTTCCAGGAGGCGTTGAGCGACTCGAGTTCGTACGTGCTGCGCTTCAGCGCGGCGAGGGCGACCGGCAGATCATCCTCGCGCAGGGCGCGCGCCGCCGTCTCCCACTCGTGGACGATCACGGTGAACCACAGCTCCATCACCTGCGTGGTGACGAGGAAGACCATCTCTCCCGGGTCGTCCGAGAGCGGCTTTTGGAGGTGGGTGAGGACGTCCGCCTGGACATAGTCCTCGTACGGAGTGGTGCCCGCGAAATCCAGGTTCGGGGCCGCGTCATGTGACATCGCTGTCTCCTCGACGTGTCCGGGTAGCGGTCCGCCCCTTCCTGTTGGCTCGGGAGCCCCGGTCCCCACCGGCATCATAAGCCGGGGGTCATCGTGCAGGTCAGAGCGTCGGGCCTGTGTACGTCCCGTCCTCGTCGTACGGCGAGGCATTGGAACGGCAGCCGTCCAGCCCCTTGATCTGCTGCATCATCACCGGCGCGAGCTTGCCCGGGCCCGGGCAGCAGAGCACCTGGTCACCGTCGTACGACCCCTCGCACGATTCGAGGCCTTCGAGGACGCCGAGCGCCACCGCCTGAGCTGCCCCGGTCAGGCCAAGGCCAGGGCCGCCGAGGCAGTGGCCGACTCGACAACCTGCTCCGTGACTTTCGCTGCCACGCCGGACATTCAAGCGGATGGCTCTGACATCGGTGCCCCACACGACCCGTCTCCCACGCGCTGCCCGCGCTACCGCCGCTTCCGCTTCGGCTTGCGTCCGCGCGCGCGGGCCTCGACCGCGCGCAGCCGCCCCAACTGTGCGGCCCGCCCGTGCAGTTGCTCCGCGACGAGGGCGCGCAGCTCCGCCAGACCCGACGTATCGGGGTGACCGGAGGCCAGAGCGGCCGCCACCGCCTGCTGGGCCTCTCGACGGCCGTCGGCGAGCAGCGCCTCCAGAGCGCCTTGCGGACCCCCGCTCTCCAGCAGCTGGAGCAGGCCCTCAGCGATCAGGAGAAGGCTCTCGGCCGCGGTGATGTCGTCCGGTTCCAGCATGCCGCGCTGGTCCAGGACGAATAGGGCGGTCGGAGCGAGGGCGGGTTCGCTTCTCAGGGCGCGCAGTAGCCCGGTTCCCTCCGCCTCACCGAGGACGGCCGCGAGGGTGTCCAGCATGGCCGCCGCGCGGGTGCGGTACGGCATGGCCGCGACCGCCTCGGTGAGCATGCCGAGTGCCCGCGTCAGCCCGCCGTGGGCAGTGATCCACGCCTCGCCCTCCGCACGGGCCGACGCGGAGTCGTAGTGCTCCGCGAGCACGCCGAGCAGGCCGGCCGCCGGAGCGTCGGTGAGCTCGCCGACGAGCGGGGCGTCGCGGCCTGCGTCCAGCAGCCGACGGCGGACGGCGTGGGTGCCGAGCGGGGTGAGCCGGATGAGTTCGACATCCCCGGCAGTGAGCTCCGCGCGCAGTCGCTCGGCGCGGGCCGCCGATTCCTGTCCGGCGCCCTGGGGCGGGACGAGCCCTTCGGAGACGAGCAGTTCGGCAAGCTCGGGCGGCATCCCCGCGGGATGGCCGCCAGGTCCCTCCTCGGCCAGGGGAAGGTCGAGGTAGGTGGCGTCCGCCCGGCCCTTCGAGCGCTCGATCGCACCGAGTTCCTCGAGCACGTCGAGCACCCGGCGCAGGTCGGCGTCCGCGGCCTGGAACCACATTCGCACCCGCAGGTCGTCCTCACCCGCGAGCTGGAACGCGGCCCGGTAGCTCAGGTGCACCGAGTCCCGCAGGCGCGGCCAGGGCATCGGCTCCGGCAGGCTGTAGAGAGTGTTCAGCACGTCCGGCAGCACAGCTTCGTACAGGTCGAAGAGCATGGACTCCGGACGCCAGGAACTCGGGCCGACAAGCGGGCCGCGCAGCTCGAGGAGCACCTCGAAGGCCCGCTGCCACAACGCGAGTGGATCCTTGACGACGGACGCGGCTCTGGCCACCGTGTGCAGCCTGCCCTTTGCCGTACGCACCAACCGGGCCTTCTTCGCCCACTCGAAGGCCAGATCGAGCACCGGCAGATCCTTCGCCGAACGCACGTCCTCCGCCCGGTCGCCCGTCGCCAGCCCCTCCACCAGCTCACGGGCATCCGCGAGCCGCAGCCGACCCGAGCCGGTCAGCGCTCTGCCTCCTTCGCCAGGCCACCCGGCCAGCCCGCGAAGCCGTCGCACCACCGGGGACGCGGCGGCCTGTTCGCGTAGCTGCTCCTGTGGCGGCAGGACGACGGGAAGCTGGGGCATCGCCCGCTCCACAGCGCCCGGGCCTTCGGCATGGTGCCGGGCGGCGACCTCCCGCAGCACCTCCTCGTCGTACGGCACCTCGCCCCGCTGCGCGCGCTCGACGAACCGCTGCAAAGCCTGCGGATCGGTGAAGTCCGTCCCCTGCGCAGCCGCCGTGGTGACCCAGAACTTCGCCGGCCCCCAGCGCCGGCGGTCGCACATCGCCGCCGGATACTCCGCGGCGGCAAGAGCGATCGCCTGCTCGTTCTCGGCCAGGGCGGTGCCGCGGGGATCGGTCAGACCGCAGGTGTCCAGGTAGCGCAGCAGCAGACGCAAGGTTCCCGGCCCGTCCGGGAGCTCGTCCCCGGGAAACAGGGTCACGGTGCGGGGCAGCCAGTGAAGCAGAAAGCCCTGCGCGAGGCGCGGCGTCCACAGGGCGAGCCGCCCATCGGCCGTGCCGCAGTGCCGGTAGTCAAGTGCGGACTCGACTATCAGGGGATCCACCTCCTGCCCCTGCCCCTGGGCCCAGACGGCGATCCTGCGGCCCAGCAACTCCTTGGCGGCGCTGAACTCATCGTCCTCGTCGGACTCGAAGAGGGTACGCATCGCGGGCTGACACTCCCTTTGCTTGCAGTTGCTGCGGCTTGCCAGTGGTCGTCCCTCACCGTCCCACAGCCAGCCGGACCGGCGCATACCTCCGGCCTTCTGGCCCCGCAGCCGGGCTCTCCCAGCCAGCCCCGTCAGGCGATGGCGCACAGATGGCAGACTGCATCCATGACGACTCACAAGAACTTGCTCGGCGGCCCGGAGCCGACGTACCTGCCGGAGAACGAAGAGGCGTACCGCCTGCTGGGCGAGGAGTCCCAGCCTCCGGCCGACGTTGCCGCCAAGTACCCGACGTTCTCGCTCGCCTGGGCCCAGCTCGCCGACGACGCCTTCGAGGCGGGGCGAGTGGTCGAGTCGTACGCGTACGCGCGCACCGGCTACCACCGCGGTCTGGACGCGCTGCGCCGTGCCGGGTGGAAGGGACATGGCCCCATCCCTTGGAGCCACCAGGCCAACCGCGGGTTCCTGCGCTGCCTCGCCGCCCTCGCCCGTGCCGCCGGCGAGATCAACGAGAAGGACGAGGCGGAGCGGTGCTGGCAGTTCCTCCAGGACAGCAGTGCTGACGCGTATGCCGAGCTGAAGCGGTAACAGTCACCGGGCCGTGGCCCTTCCAGCCGCTGCGCCGCAGCGAGTCGAGGCCGCGGTGGTAGCCCGTGCGGGCGTAGGCGTACGACTCCACGACCCGGCCGCCCTCGAAGGCGTCGTCACCGTCGGGCAGCCCGGCCGCGACCGGCCCGGCGTCACCGGGCGGCCCGACGACCACGCCCACGCCCGCACCCGGCTCCGGTTCCGGCAGCGGTGGCGGCTCCGGCAGCGGTGGCGGCTCCGGTTCCGGTTCCGGCGGCGGGAGCGGCGGTGGCGGCGAGCCCGATCCGCCCATCGCACCCGCGCCCCCGTCCCAGCAGGCCCCGGCCGGCGGCACCGAAGGGGTTCCCTACGACGGCGACCTCTGCGCGGGCGACCACGGGCCGTACCTCCAGGTCTACGGCTCCCGGACGAAGTCTGGGGGAGATTTGGGCGCGGGGCCCGACGCGGAGCCCCGGGCAGTGGTCCGACGCGGAGCCGCGGTCAGTGCTCCGGGGCGGCCGACTGCTCCAGCGGCGGCGCGACCACGCCGCAGTTGATCCTGCACTCCGGCCGCGGCCCCGCCGCCTCCCGCACCGGCCTCCGAACCGTCGACCAGGCGATGAGCGCTCCCACCACCAGCACCCCCGCACACATCGGCATCGCCCGCCGGAACGTCTCCCCGAACTGCTCCGCCGAGCGGTACGCCTCCGGCCCCATCCCGGCCAGCAGCGGCAGCGCCGCCACCGCGAACAGACCGGCCGCTCGGGCAGCCGCGTTGTTGACGCCGCTCGCGAGCCCCGCCCGCCCGGTTTCCACGGACGCCAGGACGGTCGCGGTCAGCGGCGCGACCAGGGTCACCATGCCCAGGCCCATCACCAGCAGCGCGGGCAGCACATCGCTTACGTACGACGCGTTCTCGCCCACACGCAGCATCAGCAGCATCCCGCCCGCGCACAGCAGCGGGCCCAGGGTGAGCGGGATGCGCGGGCCGATCCGCTCGCCCAACTCGCCCGATTTCGCGGACAGGAGCAGCATCAGCAGGGTGGTGGGCAGCAGAGCGGTCCCGGCACCGAGCGCCGAGTAGCCCGACACCACCTGGAGCTGCAGGGCGACCAGGAAGAAGAACCCGCCGAAGGCCGCGTACACGCACAGCGTCACCAGATTGACCGCGGTGAACTGCCGTGAGTGGAAGATCGACGGCGGCAGCATCGGGTCCGGCCGCCGCCGCTCGACCACCACAAAGGCCACCCCGACGAGCACGCCCGCGACGCCCACCCACAACTGCGGCGCGATGAGCCCGTACGTCACCAGCGCCAGCGCAGCCGCGCCGAGCACCGCCCCCAACACATCGAACCGGCCGTGGTGCTCCGGGTCGCGCGACTCCGGCACATGCTTCAGTGCGACCGGTACGCACAGCGCGGCCAGCGGCACATTGATCAGGAAGATCCAGCGCCAGCCGGGTCCGTCGACGAGCCAGCCGCCGAGGAACGGCCCGACCGCCGCGCCGACGCCGCCGAGCCCCGACCAGAGCCCCACCGCGCGGGCCCGGTCCTGCGGGTGGAAGCTCGCCTGGATCAGGGCCAGCGACCCCGGGGTGAGCAGCGCACCGCCGATGCCCTGCAGGGCCCGGGCGGCCACCAGGACAGCGCCGTTGGGGGCGAGGCCGCACAGCAGCGAGCCCACGGCGAACCACACAACACCGAGCACGAAGATCTTGCGCCGCCCGTACCGGTCGCTGAGCGCCCCGCCCAGCAGGATCAGCCCGGCCAGCGTGAGCGTGTAGGCGTTGACGGTCCACTGGAGGACCGCCAAGTCGGTGTTGAGATCTTCCCCGATGCGGGGCAGTGCGACATTGACGACGGTCGAGTCCAGCAGCGCCATGCTGGACCCGAGCACGGTCGTGAGGATCACCCAGCGGCCGGTGGCCGTGGAGAGCCTGATGTCACTGGGACTGCCACCCGGACTGTTGTCCATACCCGGATCATCCCAGCCGCCCCCGGCTCGGACGAGTCGGCGGAGGGCACGGATCAGGGCGTCCACCCTTTGCTTCGCCTTGGCCCGGGGGCAGCCGGCATTGAGCCGGACGAATCCGTGGCAGACGTACGGGCACGGCACCCCGCGAAGGGGGTGCCGGGCCCGGCTGCGTACAGAGCGCTCTTACTTGAGCTTGGTGCCCGTGGAGCGCAGGGCCGCACAGGCCTCGGAGACACGCTTGGCCATACCGGCCTCGGCCGCCTTGCCCCAGGTGCGCGGGTCGTAGGTCTTCTTGGAGCCGACCTCGCCGTCGACCTTCAGGACGCCGTCGTAGTTCTTGAACATGTGGTCCGCGACGGGGCGGGTGAAGGCGTACTGGGTGTCGGTGTCGAGGTTCATCTTCACGACGCCGTTCTCCAGCGCGACGGCGATCTCTTCAGCCGTGGAGCCGGAGCCACCGTGGAAGACGAAGTCGAACGGCGCGGTCTTGCCGTACTTCTCGCCGACGCCCTGCTGCAGGTCCTTCAGCAGCTCGGGGCGGAGGACGACATTGCCCGGCTTGTAGACGCCGTGGACGTTGCCGAAGGAGGCGGCCAGCAGGTACCGGCCCTTCTCGCCCAGGCCGAGCGCCTCGGCGGTGCGCAGCGCGTCGTCGACCGTGGTGTACAGCTCATCGTTGATCTCGTGGGTGACGCCGTCCTCCTCGCCGCCGGTCGGGGTGATCTCGACCTCGAGGATGATCTTGGCGGCGGCGGCCCGCGCCAGCAGCTCCTGGGCGATGGCCAGGTTGTCGGCGAGGGTCTCGGCCGAGCCGTCCCACATGTGGGACTGGAACAGCGGGTTCTGGCCCTTGGCGACGCGCTCTTCGGAGACGGCGAGCAGCGGGCGGACATAGCCGTCCAGCTTGTCCTTCGGGCAGTGGTCGGTGTGCAGCGCGACGTTCACGTCGTACTTGACGGCGACAATGTGCGCGAACTCGGCCAGGGCGACCGCGCCGGTGACCATGTCTTTCTTGTACTGGCCGCCCAGGAACTCGGCACCGCCGGTGGAAATCTGGATGATGCCGTCGCTCTCGGCCTCCGCGAAGCCGCGCAGCGCAGCGTGCAGGGTCTGGGACGAGGTCACGTTGATCGCCGGGTAGGCGAACTTGCCGGCCTTCGCCCGGTCGAGCATCTCGTTGTAGACCTCGGGAGTCGCGATGGGCATGTGTCCGCTCCTTGTGATGTGCGGGTATGTGGTGCTGGCCCTGACCTGGGGGCGACGTCATCGTCGGCGCCTATCCTTCCAGACTCTTGGCGCGACTCCACCCGGCGTGCGGCACGGACATGCGTGAGGGGTGTGGCGTTTCACGTGAAACGTCACACCCCACACCATCACCGCAGGTCAGAGCCTGCGCTCAGGCGAGACCGAGCTCGTCGAGCGAGTACGCGTAAAGGTACGGAACCCCGGCCGTGCCGCTGATCTTCTCGCCGGCACCCGTCGCCCGGTCCACGATCGTGGCCACCGCGACGACCTCGCCGCCGGCCTCGCGTACGGCCTCGACGGCGGTCAGCGGGGAGCCGCCGGTGGTGGAGGTGTCCTCGACGACCAGACAGCGCCGGCCCTTGATGTCCGGGCCCTCGACGCGGCGCTGCATACCGTGCGCCTTGGCCGCCTTCCGTACGACGAAGGCGTCGACCCGCTTTCCGCGGGCGCCGGAGGCGTGCAGGATCGCCGTCGCCACGGGGTCGGCACCGAGGGTGAGGCCGCCCACGCAGTCGT
Source organism: Streptomyces sp. NPDC000880 (assembly GCF_053599675.1). Taxonomy (NCBI): domain Bacteria; kingdom Bacillati; phylum Actinomycetota; class Actinomycetes; order Kitasatosporales; family Streptomycetaceae; genus Streptomyces; species Streptomyces sp. NPDC000880. Next base: position 56,618 of record NZ_JBSFMS010000021.1, read on the forward strand.
AGTCCAGCTCCGCGGTGAGGTCGGACATGACCTCACCGACGAGCGGGGCGGCCGCGCCGTCGAGCGTGATCCGGCGCAGATCCACGTAGTAGTCGGCCTCAAGACCCGAGGAGAGGGTCACCTTGCCGTGCACCACGGCCTTGTCCTTGATCTGCTGGAGCAGATCGGCGCGTACGTCAGTCATGCCCATGAGCTTAAAGGCGGCGCCAGCTCCAGGTCGTCGCGATCTCCAGGGGCTCGATCGGGGTGACGAGCTGGGGGTGGGTGTTGAGGCCGTTCGGCGGGCCGGACTGCGGTTCGACGCAGACGGCCGCCTCCTGCTCGTCGTAGATCACGACCCATTCGGCGCGGCTGGCGATCGTGAGCTCCAGCTGCCCGGGCCAGGTGAGGGTGACCGAGACGCCGTCGGGCATGCCGAAGCAGTCGTCCCAGGGGCCGGGGAGGGGCGGGATACGCCGGCCGGTCGGCAGGTGGTCGCCGCCGCGCTCCTCCTGCCATGCGGCAGTGAAGTCGATGCGCACGTCCTCGCCGGGTGCGCCCTGGCCGCCGAGATTGCGCAGGAACCAGGGGTGCCAGCCGGCTTGGGCCGGAAAGGACGTCTCGTACGTCTCGACGCCCATGGTGAGCGTCAGCGAGTCCTCGGCCAGCTCGAAGGTCTGCGTGACCCGCCCGGTGTACGGCCAGGGCTCGGCGAGGTCATACGTGAAGGCCGCCTCGCTCTTGGCCGTACGGGCAGTGCGCCAGGCGGTGTCGCGGCCGGTGCCGTGGATGGCGTGCGGCGGGGAGTTGAGCGGGAGTTGATGCGGTACGTCGCCGTTGCGGAACCGGCCGTTCGCGGCACGGCCGCACCAGGGGACCATCGGGAATGAGCCGTACCGCTCCCCCTGGCGCAGCACCTCGGTGCCGCCGATCCTCAGGCTCGCGACACGGCAGCCATTTTGCGGGTGCACGATCAACTCGGCGTCTGAGGTGGCCAGCCGGATGCTCTCTTCGCTGCTACTCACACCACGACACTACTTGCGCCGGCGCAGCACGCGTCCGACGACCACGGCGGAAGCGATCGCGAGGGCGGCGGCGGGCGCGACCCACCGCAGGGTGGCACCGGCGCTGCCGGCATCGGGCGGGGGTGTGGGCGCGTAACGCCCGCGCGGCGGGGCGTGATCGACCTCCTCGGCGCTCCGCCCGATCATGGTCCGCCGTGCATGGGCGGCCTCGGCGGGGGGCTCGTCGGGGATGACGGGGATCTCCTGCAGTTCCTCCGCCTCCGCTGCGTCGGGGCCGTCCACTGCCGCGAACTGCTCCTCGGCGACGGGATCGAGGGAGGGCGGCGGCACGGGAGCGTCAAATACGGACGCCTTCGCCGCGTCGTCGTCGGCAGCGGTGGCGTCGTCCGTCGCGGTCGAGGTCGCGTCGTCGGCGTCGCTCGCGGACGGCTTCGCGTCATCGCTCGCGGCTGCCTGCGCGTCGTCGGCAACGGTGGCGTCGCCCGTCGCGGACGGGCTCGCATCGTCGGCGTCGCTCGCGGACTCCGCCGCACCCGCGTCCCCCGGCGTGCCCCCCGGCCGCTCGCCCCCCAACCGGCCCGCGAAGCGGTCCAGCAGGCGGTGGGCCGCCGCGGTCGTCGATGCGGGATCCAACTCCGCCAGGCGGCCCTCCGCACGCGACGTTGCCGTGAACGTAAGCGTCGTGCCGCCCTCCGTCGGTTGCGGACGGATCGTCAGGGTCACCTTCGCCGAGCCTGTACCGCGTGCCTCCACGCCCTCGCCCTCGACCGCGAAGACCTCGCCCTTCTCCACGATGCGCAGCGTGCCGCGGTAGGTGATCGTGTGACCGCCGATGCGGACCTTCAGGCGGCCGGAGAGCGGGCCGGCCGACTCGTCCGCGTCCTGTTGCAGCCCCGGCACGCAGCGGGCGACCCGGGCAGGGTCCCTCAGTGCCTGACGGACGGTCTCTGGCGGAACCGGAACGAACACCTCATGCTCCATGGGAGTCGAGCCTACTCAGACACGACCGCCACGTCTGCGTTTCAGTCTGTGTACAGCTCAGTCTGTGTACAGCTCAGTCCGTATACCGCTCAGTCCGTATACCGCTCAGTCCATGTACCGCGGGTGCACCAGCGTCGACGGCGGCAACGCCGGCAGCCTCGTGCGCTCCGCACTCCGCGCCCCCGCGGCGAGCACGGACGGGTCCAGCGTCCGCAGCCGCGGCGCTTCGGGGTCGAGTCCGAGCCCCGGTTCCCACCCCGCCCCGGCGAGCAGGAAGCCCCAGTCGCGCGGCGCGGACGCCGTGCCGGTCGAGCGGTCCGGGCCCGCCGTGAAGCCTGAGAGCCGTCCGGTGGCGCAGTACGGACGCGTCCCGAACCCCGCGCGCCGCAGCGTCGCGTCGACCGTCCAGAACGTACGCGGGCGGGAGCCCGCCGTCCCCGCGTGGACCACGAGCCGCCCGCCGTCCCTGAGGACCCGCGCGGTCAGTCCGTAGAACTCCTGGGAGTAGAGCTTGGTGCTCGGCGTGATGCCCGGATCGGGCAGGTCCGAGATCACCACGTCGTACGCCCCCCTTGGCTCCCGCAGCCAGGAGAACGCGTCTGCGGCGACGACCCGCACCCGCGGGTCCCGGTACGCGTACTCGTTCAGCACGGCCAGCGCCGGATCCGTACGCGCGAGCCGGACGACGCCCGGGTCGAGCTCGACGACGGTCACCGACTCGACGCCGGGGTAGCGAAGCACCTCGCGCGCCGCCAGCCCGTCGCCCCCGCCCAGGATCAGCACCTGCGCATGCGGCCCCCGCATCGCCGGGTGCACCAGCGCCTCGTGGTAGCGGTGCTCGTCGTGCCCGCTGACCCGCAGCCGCCCGCCAAGGAAGAGGTGCAGTGGCCCCGACGGGTCGCCGGTGAGTACGAGTTCCTGCAGATCGGTGTGGACGGCGACCCGCACCTCGTCGCCGTAGACCGCCCGCCGGGCCGCCCGCTCGAAGTCGTCGACCAGGACCGTCGCGGTCGCCAGCAGCGCCAGCACCGTCACATTGGCGATGAGCAGCCATGCGCGCCAACGCACCGTCAGATCCCGCCGGAAGAGCCACAGCACGAGCGCGCCGCCCGCCACCGCGTTGACGCCACCCGTCAACAGCGCGCCAGTGAGCTGACCGAGCCACGGCAGCAGCAGAAACGGAAACGCGAGCCCGCCGACGAGCGCCCCCACATAGTCCGCGGCGAACAGGTCGGCGACCGTGCCCTCCGCGTCACGCCGGGAGATGCGCTGGATCAGAGACATCAGCAGCGGGATCTCCGCGCCGATCAGCACCCCGATGGCGAGGGAGAAACCCACCAGTACGACGCGGGACTCCCCGATCCAGGCGAAGGCGGCGTACAGAACCATCGCCGAGCACCCGCCGACCAGCGCGAGCGCCGCCTCCAGCAGGCCGAAGCCGACCGCCGGCCGGCAGCGCAGCCTCTTGGCGAGGAGCGAGCCGATGCCCATCGCGAAGACCATCAACGACAGCACGACGGACGCCTGGGTGACGGAGTCGCCGATCAAGTACGAAGCGAGGGCGACCAGTTCGAGCTCGTACACCAATCCACACGCGGCGCAGACGAAGACCGCCGTCAACACGAGATACCGGCCGGCGTCGGGGCGCACGGGCAGCCGAACCGCGTGCGGGGGCGGTGAGGTCGGCAGCCGATCGATCATGTTTGTAACGCTACGTCAGGGGTAGTGCGCCGCCTGTCACCCACACGGGTGCTACTACAGCGCGGGAGGAATAACTACAGACTGGCAGGCATACGGGCACCAACCCGCGTACGGGTGACAACGAGGCGGCCCTCCTGCGGATACGCGTGCCATGTGCGCCACCGCACCTGCCCCTCGCGCCGCTGCGCCAGCATGGCCGTAAAGGCGTGCGGCGAGCCGGGAAACGTGCCCGCGAGACCGTGGGGGTGGTCGGCGACCAGCGCGAGCAGCTCCTGCGCGCGCCCCGCGAAGGAGCCCTTCGAGAGCGTCTCGACGCGGGCGGCGAACTCGTACTCCCACGCACCGATCCGCTTGGCCACGCCGAGCGGCAGGGGCGTGCTGCTGCCGGGCATGCAGGCAACGGTCTCGGAGCAACTGCCCTGCTCCTCCTCCAGCAGCACCTGGTGGGACGCGCCCAACAGTCTCAACTGCAACTTGGCTCCGGACAGTTCGAGGTCGAGGACGGCCAGGGCAGGCAGCGGCTCCCGCCCCAACGCCCAGGCGAGATCGTCGGCACGGGTGTCGGTATAGGCCGTATGGAGGGTCGTGAGCATGGGTCGGCTCCGCAAACACGCTTTGGCGAGTGAAGGACACGTGGACCGGGGGCGCCCCTGAGAGGGAGTTGAAGAAGATCCGGGGACCGCCTGCTCGGGTCCACATCAGGTCCGAGGGCTGGATGGTTCCAACAGGTTCCGACAGCGAGAGAATCATGAACTACGCGGCGCCCACAGCGATTTTACCCAACTTGCATGGGTTTCCATCCCCCCGGGGGCCTCACGGTTCAACTGTTCAACTGAAAACAGTCATAGAGGTCACCGGATGCATCAAAAAGGAGGCACCCGGCGGAAGTTCACCCGCCGGGTGCCTTCAGTGGCCGCGGACCAGCTGCCCCGTGTCAACTGCCTCCGCCGCCGCACCCGCCCCCGCCGCCCCCGCAGGACGAGCTGCTGCCGCACGAGGAGCCGCCCCCGCACGAGGAGCCCCCGCCGTCGCCGCCGGCCCACCAGCTGCCGCCGCCGCCACCAACAGCCCCGCGCCGACGGCCCTTGCGGCTCCTCGAGCCGAGCGCCACCGCGATGATCACGACAAGCACGAACCCGACGATCAGAATCCCGAAGACTGACACTGCCCCCACCGTCCTTCCGTTCCCCCGAATCTTGCGTGTGAGGGGGATGCCCCCGGCCCCGTGAGCACAAAGCAGAATTGAGCAACTCCAGAGCTTCGGCACAGGAGGGCGACCATGACTGAACGCGATCCGGGACATCGACCACCGCGTCGAACTACCCCGTGCCGTCCGCGCTTCCGTCGGATCGGGGCAGCGACAGCTCCGCCCAGATGACCTTCCCCTTGGGGGTGTATCGGGTGCCCCAGCGTTCGGCCATCTGCGCGACGAGGAACAGGCCGCGGCCCCCTTCATCCATGGTGGCCGCATACCGCAGATGGGGCGAGGTGCTGCTGCCGTCGGCCACCTCGCAGGTCAGGGTGCGGTCGCGCAGCAGTCGCATCGTGATCGGTGCGGAGCCGTAGCGGATAGCGTTGGTGATCAGCTCGCTGAGCACCAGCTCCATGGCGAACGCGTGCTCGGACAGACCCCAATCGTCCAGCTTCCCGGCCACGGCGGCGCGCATCCCTGCCACGGCGGCGGGATCGAACGGCACGTCCCAGTCGGCGACGTGGTCGGGCGGGATCGCCCGTGTGCGGGCGATGAGCAGCGCCACGTCGTCCTTCGGCCGACTGGGCAGGAGCTCGTCGAGCACCACCTGACAGCTCTCTTCCGGCAGCCGGTCGGGATGGGACGCCAGGGCATGACGCAGCAGCTCGATTCCCACGTCGATGTCCCGGGTGCGGTCCTCGATGAGCCCGTCGGTGTAAAGCACGAGCTGCGTGCCCTCCGCCAGTTCCAGTTCGGCGGTCTCGAATGGCATACCGCCCAGGCCCAGGGGCGGCCCGGCCGGCAGATCGGGGAACGACACACTGCCGTCAAGGTGGACCAGCGCGGGCACGGGATGCCCGGCCCGCGCCATGGCGCAGTGGCGGGAGACGGGATCGTAGATCGCATAGAGGCAGGTGGCGCCCATGACCCCCGAGCCGGCGGCCGCCCCACCCTCCTCATGGTCGATGCGCCCGACCAGGTCGTCGAGGTGGTTGAGGATTTCGTCGGGCGGCAGGTCGAGCGTGGAGAAGTTGTGCACCGCCGTGCGCAGCCGTCCCATCGTGGCGGCCGCGTGCAGGCCGTGGCCGACGACATCCCCGACGACCAGCGCCACGCGACTGCCCGGAAGTGGGATCACATCGAACCAGTCTCCGCTCGCGCCGGACAGCGCGGGCAGGTAGCGGTGGGCGACATCGAGGGCGCTCTGCTCGGGCAGGGCCCGCGGCAGCAGGCTGCGTTGCAGAGCCATGGCCATGGTGTGCTCACGGGTGTAGCGGCGGGCGTTGTCGATGCTGACCGCCGCCCGGGCGACCAGTTCTCCGGCCAGGGACTGGTCGTCCTCCTCGAACGGCTGCGGCTTCTCCAAGCGCCAGAAGTTGGCCACACCCAGGATGACGCCCCGCGCCTGGAGGGGCACGGTGATGAGCGAATGGATGCCGTAGTCAACGATCATCCGTGTCCGCTCCGGGTCCTGGGCATGCCAGCCGGGCGCGGCGGACAGGTCGGGCACCAGCTCCGATCGGCCGCTGCCGAAACCGCGTGCCTGCGGTGTGGAGGGGAGGAAATCGATCAGGCGGTCGAGTTCGTAGAGGGGATGGTCGTCCCGGATGCCGTGGACGGCAGTGCGGCGCATGTCCGCGCCCGTACCGGCCGGCTCCTCCCCTCGCAGGACCGGGTCGGCCAAGTCGACGGTGACGAAGTCGGCGAATCGGGGGACCGCGACCTTCGCCAGTTCCTCGGCCGTATGCACCACGTCGAGGGTGGTACCGATGCCCAGCCCGGCGTCGTACAGCAGTTTCAGCCGCTCGCGCGCCATCTCCGCCTTGCCGGACAGCGTCCGCAGCTCGGTGGAGTCACGCAAGGTCGCGACCGTCCCCTTGGGGCCGCCGTGAGGATCCGTGGGCCGCTGGTTCACCGCCAGCAACCGGTCCCCGGCCAGGTGCACCTCGTCCGTGGCCACGCGGCCCGAGGTCAGCAGCTCCACCGTGGGGGGATCAAGGCTGGGCAGTTGCGAGATGTGCCGCCCTTCGGCGTCGGGCGGCAAATCCAGCAGCCGCCTGGCCTCGTCATTCGCCAGCAGCAGCTGACCGTCGTTGCCGACAATGAGCACACCCTCGCGGACTGCGTGCAGCACGGCGTCGTGATGCTCGTACATGCGGGTCATCTCGGCCGGGCCCAGACTGTGGGTCTGCCGCCGCAGCCGCCTGGTCACCAGGGCAGTCCCGGCCGTGGCCAGGACGAGCGCGGCCGCTCCGGCGCCGAAGATGATCGGCAGCTGTCGGTCCACCACGCTGGTCACGTTCTTGACTTTCAAGCCGGCGGACACCAAGGCCACGACTTTGCCCTTGCGCTCGTAGACGGGGACGACCGCCTGTACCTCGTGGCCGAGCGGGCCATGGACGCTCTCCGTGTACACGCGGCCGGCCAGAGAGGGCTCGATGGTGCCGACGAATCTCTTACCGATGCGGTCCGGCTGGGGATGGGTGTAGCGGATCCCCTTCGTGTCCATAACCACGATGAAGTCGACGCCGGCCGCCTTCCGTGCCGCCTCGGTGAGAGGCTGGAGCACCTTGGCGGGATCAGGGGACCTCAGCGCGGCCAGAAGGCCCGGAGAGTGCGCGAACGTCTCCGCGACGGCAACGGAACGGTGCTCCGCCTGTGTGCTGCTGTCGTGCCGGGACTGCAGCACAAGCGCCAGCATGGCGGCTGCCACGAGCAGCACCACCACAGCCACCTGCAGGGCGAAGACCTGCCCGGCGACGCTCCGGGGATGCTTGTCGGTCAGTGACCGAGCCGGTGCGCTCCGGAATCGGTCGGAGCGTTTGACCACATTGACCTTTCTAACACCGCAAGGTGCCCTGCGGCCAAGCACGGCTCAGAGCGGCACCGATCAGCGCGCGGCAATCAACTGGTCAACCGCCTTGCGGATCGAGTCCTCCCGCTTGCAGAACGAGAAGCGGACCAGCCACGCCGGAGCATTCACGCTGAGGTAGAACGCCGACGTCGGGATGGCCACCACGCCGGCGCGCTCCGGCAGGTCCCGGCAGAACTGGACCCCGTCCGAGTAGCCCCACGGCCGCACATCCGCCTGCACGAAGTAGCCGGCATCCGCACGGAAAGGCCGCAGGCCGGCTTCCGTCAGGCCGTCGCTCAGCAGGTCCCTGTTCCTGCGCAGAGTGTCCCGCAGACCAGCCGCCCACTCCTCCACCGAGCCGAGCGCCCGCGCCAGCGCTTCTTGATACGGAGTACCCGAGGCGTACGTCAGGAACTGCTTGGCCGCGCCCACCGCAGCGACAAGCGGCGCGGGCCCACACACCCAACCGACCTTCCAGCCGGTCGCGTTGAAGGTCTTGCCCGCCGAGGAGATGACCACCGTCCGTTCCCGCATCTCCGGCAGAGCGGCGATGGAGAGATGGCGGGCACCGTCGTTGTAGACGAGGTGTTCGTAGACCTCATCCGTGATCACCGTCAGCGAGTGCTCACGGCACACGTCCGCGATGGCTTCCAACTCTTCGGCCTTGAAGACCATGCCCGTCGGGTTGTGGGGAGTGTTCAGGAGCAGCACCCGAGTACGCGGGGAAACGGCCGCCCGCAATGCGTCTGCGTCGAGAGCGAACGCGGCGCCGTCGAGGACCAGGGGGACAGCGACCAACCGGGCCCCGGCAAGCCGGGCATCCGCCGCGTACGCGTCGTAGCAGGGGTCGAAGGCGATGACCTCGTCACCGGGATCACAGAGCGCCAGGAGGGCCGCAGCGAGTGCTTCCGTCGCGCCCGTGGTGATCAGCACCTCGCCCTGCGGCTGGTAGTCGAGGCCGTACCGGCGCAGCTGATGAGCGGCGACAGCCTCGCGAAGCGCCGGGAATCCATGAGCAGGCGGGTACTGGTTGCTGCCCGCGAGCACCGCGTCCGCTACGTCCTTGAGCAGCACGGGCGGACTGGCCAGCTCCGGCACCCCTTGACCGAGGTTCACGGCCCCGGTGCTCCGCGCCAGCTCCGTCATCTCCGTGAAGATCGACGTGCCCATGCCCCGCACCCGAGCCGCAGGGCTCCAGCCTGCCGAGCCCACTACGCCGCGCGCGTCAGCCGTCCCCGCCGTGTTCATGCGATCCCGCTTTCCCGAGTCCACCAACCAGGAGATTCGGCCCTCACGATAGGCATCACGGGGAACACCGGCCTACTGGTGAGGACGTTCAAGCCTTCACCGGAGCCTGTGACCAGCGATCTTAGATGTGTATGAGCAGGCATTGACCTGGGTGAGGGCCTCGCCGGAACTGGTGGGGGCCGTCCGCCCGGCGAACTCTCCAGCGGCTGAAGCGCCCGCTGTCACGGGCGACACGCGTCCCTTCAGCCGACCGGGTAGGAACCGGCCCCGTCCGGCTGGTCAGCGCTCGCGTGCGAGGCCTTGGCCGCTCATGGTCGGGTTGTCCGACCCCTGTGCGCGCCCGGAGGTGCCCCCTGTCCGCCGAGACTTTCGACAGCGCACCGGCACAGGGCTCCCGGCCCGTCCCCCGCTGGCGCACCGCTCTGCTGCGAGCCGCCCCCGCACTGGGGCTGTTCGCGGCGGCGCGGCTGACCGGGCTGCTGGTGATGGCCGGCTGGGCCTGGCACATCGGGCGTTCGCCGCGGGCGATCGTGGCCCGCGCCTGGGACTCCGACTGGTACATGCTGATCCCGGGTGGACCTCGCGGTTCGATTTCGGGATCGGGGCGCTGAAGGTGGTGCGGGACATCGTGCTGCGCCCGACGCTGCTCTCGCTGCTGATGGCGATGCTGATTGTCGTGGCAGCGGTGCTGCTGTTCGCGCTGCTGGCGCTGGACCGGCCGCCGACGGGGCTGCTCGTGTACACGGCGGTGCTGGTGCTGATCACGGTCGGCGGGTCCGGCTTCTTCGAGTCCAAGCCGCGGTTTCTGCTGCCGGCGTTCCCGCTGCTGCTGCCGCTGGCATGCGCGCTGACAAAAAGCCCGGCCGAGGACGGCGGTCGTGGTGACCGTCGTCCTGGCCGGGCTTTCGTTCGCCTACGGGGCGTATCTGCTGACGCTTTCCCCGATCGCACTGTAGGGCGCGGCGGGGGCCGCTAGGGCGGGTCAGGCGTCGTCGGCGGGCTTCTCGTCCGCGTCCGCCGGCTCCAGACCGAGCTGCTCGACGAGCCACTTGTCGAACTCGATCGCAGCGCGGACCCAGCTGACGGTCGACGACACGAAGTGCTCCAGGCTGACGCCCATGCCGATCAGCATCTGCGCCTCGCCGATGAGGCGGACGGTGGTGGGGCCGTCCTCCTCTTCGTGGATGTGCGTGTAGACCTTCGGCCACAGGGTGCGGCGGTTCCAGTCGTCGATCGTGTCGAGGAGCTTGGACTTGTCCTCGACGGCGTGCGGCCGGTCGTAGAACGTCCGCACCGAGAAGATCTGCTGGTCGTCCTCGCCTCGGAACATGAAGTACGTGCGGAATTCCTCCCACGGCGCCGCGAGGTCGCCTTCGTCGTCGACGACGTACTTCAGCTCCATCTGGTCGAGGAGCTGCTTGACCAGGTCCTGGTCGGGAACGACGGGGCCCGCCGGTCCTGCGGCCTGAGGCTGGGGCTGGCCCCCGAAATTCGGAATCGAGGACGGATCGATGGTCACCGTGGATTTCCCTTCGTACGGTTCCTGCCATCCTCTCCCATGTCGGGCGGGTGCTGGCAACCCTTACGGGGGGCGCGGCGGGAAGGGGGGACGCGGGGCGAGCCCCGCACCCCCGCGCGGCAGCTACGCGCCGCGGGGCCAGGCCCGCCCACGGTGCCGGGCCACCCGCACCGTCGGCGGCGGGAAAAAGGGTGCGGGCCTCGCCCCCACCAGGGCAGTTGGCCGACCACCGGCCTCCCCGCCGCTCTGCGGCGGGGAGGCCGGTACGGGACACAGCCCCGCACCCGGGCGCGGCAGCTTCGCGCGGCAAGGCCAGGCCCGCCCACGGCGGCGGCCCAGCCACGGGCAGGTCGCCCCGCGGCGAGGCAGAGGGCGCGGGCCCCCCGCACCCGCACCCAGGCGCGGGCAGCTTCGCGCCGCGAGCCTGGGCCACCAACCGCTCCGCGGCGCCGCGCCCCGCGGGCCGGTTACTGCGCCGGGCCCACCAGCAGGCCGTCCTCGAAGCGGTCCACGCGGACCGTGTCGCCGTCCGTGACCTCGCCCGCCAGGATTTCCTTGGCCAGGCGGTCGCCGATCGCCGTCTGGACCAGGCGGCGCAACGGGCGGGCGCCGTACGCCGGGTCGTTGCCCTCGTCCGCGAGCCATTCCAGGGCCGCCGGGGTGACGTCCAGCGTGAGGCGGCGTTCGGCGAGGCGCTTGGCGAGGCGGTCGATCTGCAGCTTCGCGATGTGGGTCAACTCGTCCTTGGACAGGGCCGAGAAGACCACCATGTCGTCCAGCCGGTTCAGGAACTCCGGCTTGAACGAGGCCCGTACGACCTCGAGGACCTGCTGCTTCTTCTCCTCTTCGCTGGTCAGCGGCTCGACCAGATACTGGCTGCCGAGGTTCGACGTCAGGATCAGGATGGTGTTGCGGAAGTCCACCGTCCGGCCCTGGCCGTCCGTCAGACGCCCGTCGTCGAGGACCTGGAGCAGGATGTCGAAGACCTCGGGGTGCGCCTTCTCCACCTCGTCGAGGAGGACGACGGAGTACGGGCGGCGGCGCACCGCCTCGGTCAGCTGGCCGCCCTCCTCGTAGCCGACGTAGCCCGGAGGCGCGCCGACCAGGCGGGCCACCGAGTGCTTCTCGCCGTACTCCGACATGTCGATGCGGACCATCGCCCGCTCGTCGTCGAAGAGGAAGTCCGCCAGCGCCTTCGCCAGCTCCGTCTTGCCGACGCCCGTCGGGCCGAGGAAGAGGAAGGAGCCGGTGGGCCGGTCGGGGTCCGCGATCCCGGCGCGGGTGCGGCGTACGGCGTCGGACACCGACTGGACCGCCTCCGTCTGGCCGATCAGCCGCCTGCCCAGCTCGGATTCCATCCGCAGGAGCTTCTTGGTCTCCCCTTCCAGGAGGCGTCCGGCCGGGATGCCCGTCCAGGACCCGACCACATCCGCGATGTCGTCCGGGCCGACCTCCTCCTTGACCATGGTGTCCTTGGCCGCTTCCTGCTCGGCCACCGTGGCCTCCGCCAACTCCCGCTCCAGGCCCGGGATCTCCCCGTACAGCAGCTTGGACGCGGTGTCGAAGTCGCCGTCGCGCTGCGCGCGTTCCGCCTGGCCGCGCAGTTCGTCGAGCTTCTCCTTCAGCTCACCGACCCGGTTGAGGCCCTGCTTCTCCTTCTCCCAACGCGCGGTGAGGCCACGCAGCTCCTCCTCCTTGTCGGCGAGGTCGCGGCGGAGCTTCTCCAGGCGCTGCTTGGAGCCCTCGTCGGTCTCGTTCTTGAGCGCCAGCTCCTCCATCCGCAGCCGGTCCACGGCCCGCTGCAGCTCGTCGATCTCGACGGGCGAGGAGTCGATCTCCATCCGCAGCCGGGACGCGGCCTCGTCGACGAGGTCGATCGCCTTGTCGGGCAGAAAGCGCGACGTGATGTACCGGTCCGAGAGCGTCGCGGCCGCGACCAGCGCACTGTCCGCGATCTGCACCTTGTGGTGGGCCTCGTACCGGCCCTTCAGCCCGCGCAGGATCGCGATCGTGTCCTCGACCGTCGGCTCGGCAACCAGCACCTGCTGGAAGCGCCGCTCCAGCGCCGCGTCCTTCTCGATCCGCTCGCGGTACTCGTCGAGCGTCGTCGCGCCCACCATCCGCAGCTCACCGCGCGCCAGCATCGGCTTGAGCATGTTGCCCGCGTCCATCGCGGAGTCCCCGCCGGCGCCCGCGCCCACGACTGTGTGCAGCTCGTCGATGAAGGTGATGATCTGTCCGTCGCTCTCCTTGATCTCGGAGAGGACGGTCTTCAGCCGCTCCTCGAACTCACCGCGGTACTTCGCGCCCGCCACCATCGCGCCCAGGTCGAGCGCCACCAGCCGCTTGTTCCTCAGCGACTCGGGCACGTCGCCCTTGACGATGCGCTGCGCCAGCCCTTCGACTACCGCGGTCTTGCCGACGCCCGGCTCACCGATCAGCACCGGGTTGTTCTTCGTACGACGCGACAGCACCTGGACGACCCGACGGATCTCCTGGTCCCGGCCGATGACCGGGTCGAGCTTGCCCTCGCGGGCCGCCGCGGTGAAGTCCGTACCGAACTTCTCCAGTGCCTTGTACTGCCCCTCAGGATCGGGTGTGGTCACCCGGCGCCCTCCCCTTGCCTTCTCGAACGCGTCCAGCAGCTTCTTCGCCGTGGCCCCCTGCTGGGCCAGCGCTTCCCCGGTCTGCCCGCCCTTCGCGGCGATGCCGATGAGGAGATGCTCGGTGGACAGATACTCGTCCCCGAGCTCCTTGGCCCGTTGCGCGGCGTCGGCGATGACGGCGAGCAACTCCCGGTTGGGCTGCGGCGGCGCGACGGTGGACCCCGTCACGCTGGGCTGCGCGGTCAGCACCCGCTCGGTCCCGGAGCGCACGGCGGCCTGGTCCGCATCGACGGCGGCCAGGAGGTCGATGATGTTCTCGTTGTCCGCGCCCGCGAGCAGCGCGAGCAGCAGATGCGCGGGGGTCAGATCGGGATGCCCCTCGGACACGGCCCGGGTGGTGGCGGCGTTGATTGCATCCCGGCTCTTGTTGGTCAGCTCGGCGTCCACGTGCGGTCTCTCCTCCTTGCGGGGTGGGGCTCTTCCCTCAACGCTGACTCATTCAACGTGCACAAAGTTGAGTCTATTCCACTCAACCCAGTGAGACAGCCGCCGCCTGTAGGTTCCGGGCATGGCCATCGACCCGCGCAACCCCGACGCGTCCTATCTCAACTTCTGGCGTGAGTACCACATGTGCACACTGACGACCCCGCGCCAGGACGGAACCCCGCACGTCGTCGCGGTCGGTGTCACCTACGACCCGGAGGGCGGACTCGCCCGCGTCATCACCAACAAGCACAGCCACAAGGTCGACAACATCCTGGCAGCCGGCGCCGACGGGGCGCCGGTCGCGGTCTGCCAGGTCGACAGGGGACGCTGGGCGACCCTGGAGGGCCGCGCGAGGGTCCGTACGGAGCCGGAGCTCATCGCGGAGGCGGTGGAGCGCTACGCGGAACGCTACGGACGCACCCCTGCCCCGAACCCGGACCGGGTGCTGGTCGAGATCGCCCTCACACGGGCGATGGGCCGGGCCTAGCCCGGGGAAGCCGGGAAGCCGGGAAAGAGCCCGGGAAAAGATCCGGGAAAAGCACAGCGGCGCCATCGTGTTTCAGGTCCACGATGGCGCCGCTGTGTGGGGGAAGCGCCCGAGCGATTTACAACGACGGGGGAACCGCTCAGGCACTGCGGGGGGTGGCGGTGGTGGTATCGGGCTCGGCCAACTGGTGGTCCCGCTGGTCGAGATTGACGAAAATCATGCCGTACCGGATGGCACAGCGGACGGGCTGTGGAGCTCCACGGGGCCGGCGAAGACACCGGTACGCGCGGACGTCCTCGTCCTCCTCGCGTGCCACGACAATCGGCTCTCCGAAGAGGGTGACCATCAACGAGTCGCCACGGTGGGGGATTGCCGTGACGAGGTCGATGAAATGCCACCCCGATCTGTAAGCCGTAGCCATCTCACGCCGGAAGACCCGGTCGTCCGGTGGAACGGTCATGCGTCCGTGCGGGCCGGAGCGACACCCCAGGAGGGCTCACCGTTCGCGCCCGTAACGGCTGCCGGACCGACACCCCATGAAGGCTCTCCGGGCGTATTGGCCACAGCGTCCGCGGGAGCGATACCCCACGAAGGTTCGCCAGGGGCTGCCGTCACCGCGCCGACGGGAGAGCTACCCCAGGAGGGCTCACCGGAGGCCGCCGCACCGAGCGCGGCCGCCGCTATGGCAAGAGCACAAAGAGCACGAAGCGTCCTAGACATGGGTGATCTCCACCTCTTTTGATCATTCCTCCTCCCCCGCGCATTAGACGATGTCTCACTCCGAACGCTTGCACCAGCGACGGCAGGCATCATGTTCCTGTAATGCAGGAGCCTGAGGGGGTGCATATGCCAGCTAATGAGGGCGAATCCGGACACCCTCACGCAGACGGTGAGCTGTGCGAGGCGGGGAAGGGGCTTTACATCACCGCTCTGCGTACCGGGCGAATAGCCCGGTCAGAAGCGGAACCCACACCCTGTCTCTTCGATCTGGCCCTGCTGCACCCGGATCCCGACGACGCGCAGTGGCTCCGCCCGGTCCCGCCGACCACTGCGCTGACACAGCTGATACACCCCATCGAGCGGGAGATCCAAGAGCGCCGACGACGAACTGTCGCTCTGACCGATGCTCTTGAGCCATTCATGGCGTTCACCGCTCAGAACTCCACCGTCCCACAAGGCATAACCGTCCTCGAAGGCCTCAACCGCATCAACACAACCCTTGACCAAGTCACCGCAGACTGCACCGAGGAGCTTCTCACTGTCCAGCCCGGCAGCGGGCGACAGCCGCACATCCTGGAAAAGGCGCTGCGCCGCGTGGAGCCGCTGATCGACCGCGGCGTACGGATGCGCACGCTCTACCAGCACACGGCCCGCCACCACCAGGCCACGCTGTCCTACATGGAACAGGTCGGCCCGTCCGGCGTGGAGGTGCGCACGCTGGAGGAGATCATCGACCGGCTGATCATCATCGACCGGAAAGTGGCCTTCATCCCGGCGAGCAGCGACCGCCTGTCCGCCCTCGAGCTGCGGCACAAGGGCATCGTCGAGTACCTCGTCGGCGTCTTCGAGCAGTTCTGGCTGCACGGCATCCCGTGGGAGGAACAGATCTCCTACGGGCCCCAGTTGGACGGCATCACCGGCGTCCAGCGCTCGATCGCCAAGCTCCTGATCGAGGGGCATGTCGACGAGGCCATCGCCCGGCGCCTCGGCATGAACGTCCGTACCTGCCGTGCGCACATCGCCAAGCTGGGCTCCGCGCTGGGCAGTGGCAGCCGGACCCAACTCGGCTATCTCATCGCGCAGTCGGGGATTCTGGAACACGAGGACTGACCCGTGATGGCCCCGGCGTCCGCCGACACGCCGGGGCGTGTATCGGCTCCTGAAGCGCCAACGTTGCATGTGCGCAGCCCCGGTACGACCGCGGCACGCAGAAGGTCGTCCTGATCTCGCGGTCCCGCGACGAGCCGTAAGCCGTCTGAGAACTGCCGCCCCAGCGGCCGCCCGCCCTCCGGCAGTCACAGCATCACGCCCGTGCCTCACCGGCCTCCCGGGCAGGACACCCGTTTCATTCCATACCAAAATTGATCATCTCACGCATACTGGGCACCCTTGAAGGGCTTGAAGGAGTACGCAGCGTCCGGTGCGCGGGCGCCCGACGACACCCGGGCAGGAGGAGTGCGATGGACGGCCACCGACAGGAGCGGCGTGGACGAACCGGCCAAGCTCTCGGAGCTCGAGGCCACCGGTGGACCTGAGGATTCTTCCGCTCGCCATCACGATGATGGTGGGGCCCCAGATCCTGTCGGCGATCATCTTTGTGACGAGTCCGCGAGCGGTCCGGGCGTCCCTGGCGTTCCTTCTGGGTATCGCGGCCGGGACCACGGCCGGGGTGGCTGTCATGCGGGGCATCGCAGCGCTCCTGGGCCACGCCGTCGACACGGGCAGTACGTCCGACAAGGGCTCGGTCGGCCACATCATCGAGTACGTACTGGTCGGCCTGCTGGTGTTCATCGCGGTGAAGAACTGGGTGGGGCGCAGAACGGCCGAGCCGCCGAAGTGGTTGAAGTCCTTGATGACGGCCGGCCCGGGGAAGGCGTTCGCCGTCGGCCTGCTGCTGATTCTGCTGATGCCCTCCGACCTCGTGGTCATGCTGACCGTGGGGGTTCATCTGCAGCAGCACGACGCCGGCCTGGGCGAGGCGCTGCCCTTCATCGGGCTTACGGTCCTCATCGCGGCGCTGCCGCTGCTGGGCCGCATCCTGTTCGGCAGGAAGGCCGAGCGCACCATGCCGAAGGTGCGCGAGTGGATGAACACCCGCAGCTGGCTCATCAGCATCATCGCCTGCGGGATCTTCATCGCCCTCATCCTCTCCGGAGGCTGACCGGTCCTCGGCAGGCTGCGGGCCACAGACGCCGAAGGGGCCGGAGGGCGACTCGCTCTCCGGCCCCTTCGGCGGTACAGCTCTGTCCTACTCAGCCCGCTTGGGCCGCCAGACCACCAGCGCGCTCGCCTGCTGCACATCCTGGTACGGCACGAGATCGCGCCGGTACGAGGCGTGCACCTGGGCTTCGCGCTGCTGCATCGCCGCCGCCGCGCCCTCGATGGCCGTCGACAGCTCGGCGACCCGCTGCTGGAGCGCCGCGACCTGGTTCTCCAGTTCGATGATGCGCTTGATTCCGGCCAGATTGATGCCCTCGTCCTGCGACAACTGCTGGACGGTGCGCAGCAGTTCGATGTCGCGGGCGGAGTAGCGCCGGCCCCGGCCCGCGGTGCGGTCCGGGGAGACCAGGCCGAGCCGGTCGTACTGCCGAAGAGTCTGCGGATGCAGGCCCGAGAGCTGGGCCGCCACCGAGATGACGTACACCGGCGACTCTTCGGTCAGTTCGTAGGGATTGCGGCTGCGCCCCGATCGGCCATCCATCTCATGCTCCCTTCGCGGCCTGGAACAGCTCGGCCCGCGGGTCCTCGTCCGCGGTGGCTTCGCGGTAGGCCTCCAGCGCTTCCTTCGCCTTGTCGCTGAGTTCCTTGGGCACGGCGACCTCGACGGTGACCAGCAGGTCCCCGCGGGTGCCGTCCTTGCGGAGTGCGCCCTTGCCGCGGGCCCGCATCGTACGGCCGTTGGGTGTCCCGGCGGGCAGCTTCAGCGTGACCGGCGGACCGCCCAGGGTCGGCACCTTCACCTCGCCGCCGAGCGCCGCCTCCGTGTAGGTGACGGGCACGGTGACCGTGAGGTTGTCGCCCTTGCGGCCGAAGACCGGGTGCGGGTCGACGTGCACGACCACGTACAAGTCGCCCGCCGGGCCGCCCCGTTCGCCCGGGGCTCCCTTGCCGCGCAGCCGGATCCGCTGACTGTCGGAGACGCCCGCGGGGATCCTGACCTGCATGGTGCGCGAGGAGCGGGCGCGCCCGCTGCCCTTGCACACGTCGCAGGGGTCCTGCGCGATCAGTCCGCGGCCCTTGCAGTCCACGCACGGGTCGGTGAGCGAGAAGGAGCCGCTGCCGCCGCGCGAGACCTGGCCAGTGCCCAGACAGGTGGAGCACACCCTGGGCGTACCGTTTTTGTCGCCGGTGCCCGAGCATGCCTTGCACGCCGCCGAGCTGGACATCCGCAGTGGGACCGTGGCCCCGTCGACCGCCTCGGTGAAGCTGAGCGTCACCTCGGACTCGATGTCCTGGCCGCGGCGCGGCTGGGTACGCGTACCCGTGCCGGTGCCGGCGCCGCGGTTGAACAGTCCGCCGAACACATCGCCGAGACCGCCGCCGAAGCCTCCGGCGCCACCTTGACCTTGCGGGCCGCCCTGGGCGCCCCCGAAGAGGTCGCCCAGGTCGAAGTTGAAGGAGCCGCCGGGACCGCCGGACCCGGGT
Organism: Streptomyces sp. NPDC000880; assembly: GCF_053599675.1. NCBI lineage: Bacteria > Bacillati > Actinomycetota > Actinomycetes > Kitasatosporales > Streptomycetaceae > Streptomyces > Streptomyces sp. NPDC000880. The sequence goes on from NZ_JBSFMS010000021.1 coordinate 75,061, forward strand.
GCGCGGAAGCCACCGTTGCCGAAGAGGGCGCGTGCCTCGTCGTACTCCTTGCGCCGCTTGGGGTCACCGAGGATGTCATTGGCCTCGGAGATCTCCTTGAAGCGCTCCTCCGCCTTGACATCGCCCTTGTTGGCGTCCGGGTGGTACTCGCGGGCGAGCTTCCGGTACGCCTTCTTGATCTCGGCCTCGGTGGCGTCCTTCGGGACGCCGAGGACCTTGTAGTAGTCCTTCTCGACGAAGTCCTTCGTACTCATCGACGTCCCTCCTCTCGGACAATCATTGCGTCAGCCCTCGTCCGGGCCACCGCTCTCCTCGTCGTTCGCCGTCTCTTCCTTGCCGGCCGCCGGGGTCGCGCCAGGCTGGGGCTCGGCCACGGCCACCCGCGCGGGGCGGATGGTGCGCTCGCCGATGCGATACCCAGGCTGAAGGATCGCGACGCACGTGGTCTCGGTGACATCCGGTGCGTACGAGTGCATCAGGGCTTCGTGGATCGTCGGGTCGAAGGGCTCGCCCTCCTTGCCGAACTGCTGCAGGCCCATCTTGGCCGCCGCCGTCTCGAGAGACTCGGCGACCGACTTGAACCCGCCCACCAGCTCCCCGTGTTCACGGGCGCGGCCGATGTCGTCGAGCACGGGCAGGAGCTCGGTCAGCAGATTCGCCGTGGCGATCTCCTTGACCGTGATCCGGTCGCGCTCCACACGACGGCGGTAGTTCTGGTACTCGGCCTGGAGCCGCTGGAGGTCTGCCGTGCGCTCGCTGAGCGCCATGCGGACCTGGTCCAGCTGAGCCGTCAGGCCGGCGATCTTTGCTGCGTCCCCTGCCGGGGCCGCCGCGCCCTCCTTCTGGGAGGACTCGGCGGACTCGGCGGCGTCGTCAGAGGTGGCGCCGGAGGGGACGTCGGGCTTCTCGTCGAAGCCCGGGGTCTCCTCCGTCACGCGGCACCACCCTTGGCATCCTTCTCGTCGTCGACGATCTCGGCGTCGACGACATCGTCATCGGCCTTGGCCTGCTCGCCGGCCGGGGCGTCGGCTCCGGCAGCGGCGGCGCCGTCGGGCGCGGCGTTGGCGTACATCGCCTGGCCGAGCTTCTGGCTGACCGCGGCGAGCTTCTCGGTCGCCGTGCGGATCTCGGCCGTGTCCTCGCCCTTGAGCTTCTCCTTCAGCTCGTCGACGGCGGTCTCGACCTCGGTCTTCACCTCGCCCGGGACCTTGTCCTCGTTGTCCTTGAGGAACTTCTCCGTCTGGTAGACGAGCTGCTCGCCCTGGTTGCGGGTCTCGGCGGCCTCGCGGCGGCGGTGGTCCTCGTCCGCGTACTGCTCGGCCTCCTGGCGCATCCGGTCGACCTCGTCCTTCGGCAGCGAGGAGCCGCCGGTGACGGTCATCTTCTGCTCCTTGCCCGTGCCCAGGTCCTTCGCGGTCACGTGCATGATGCCGTTGGCGTCGATGTCGAAGGCGACCTCGATCTGCGGGACCCCGCGGGGGGCCGGCGGCAGACCGGTCAGCTCGAACATCCCGAGCTTCTTGTTGTACGCCGCGATCTCACGCTCGCCCTGGTAGACCTGGATCTGCACGGACGGCTGGTTGTCCTC
>NZ_JBSFMS010000022.1:0-76613 GCF_053599675.1 Streptomyces sp. NPDC000880
CGCGGCCCGTACCGCGGCGGTCAGTCCGCCGGGCACGGCAGCGAGCCGCTCGCCTACGACGATGACCGCGCCGTCGGAGCGCAGCGCCTCGGCCGCCTTCGCGCCGTCGCCGTCCAGGCCCGCGCCGCCGCTCAACGCGTCCAGCCACTCGGTCTCGGTGCCGGGAGCGGCGGGGAGCAGTGTGCCGCCCGCCTTCGTCAAGCCGCGGGTGGCGTGCGTGGCCAGCGCGAACGTGCGCTGCCCATGCTTGCGGTGTGCCTTGCGCAGCCGCAGGAAGACACCAGGAGCCTCCTCCTCGGACTCGAACCCGATCAGCAGAACCGCCGGGGCCTTCTCCAGGGAGGTGTAGGTGACCCCGCTGCCGTCCAGGTCCCGGCCGCGCCCCGCGACGTGGGCGGCCAGGAAGTCGGCCTCCTCACTGCTGTGCACGCGTGCGCGGAAGTCGACGTCATTAGTGTCGAGGGCGACCCGGGCGAACTTGGCGTACGCGTACGAGTCCTCGACGGTCAGCCGTCCGCCCACCAGGACACCTGCCCGACCGCGGGCCGCGCTCAGGCCGCGGGCCGCCGCCTCCAGCGCTTCCGGCCAGCTCGCCGGCTCCAGCTCACCCTGGTCGCCTCGTACGAGAGGAGTCGCGAGCCGGTCCGGCTTCTGCGCGTAGCGGAAGCCGAAGCGCCCCTTGTCGCAGATCCACTCCTCGTTGACCTCGGGGTCGTCGGCCGCGAGCCGCCGCATGACCTTGCCGCGGCGGTGGTCCGTACGCGTCGCGCAGCCGCCCGCGCAGTGCTCGCACACCGAAGGCGACGACACCAGGTCGAAGGGGCGGGAGCGGAAGCGGTACGCGGCCGACGTCAGCGCGCCCACCGGGCAGATCTGGATGGTGTTCCCGGAGAAGTACGACTCGAACGGGTCGCCCTCGCCGGTGCCGACCTGCTGCAGCGCACCCCGCTCGATCAGCTCGATCATGGGGTCGCCCGCGACCTGGTTGGAGAACCGCGTGCAGCGGGCGCACAGCACGCACCGCTCACGGTCGAGCAGCACCTGTGTGGAGATCGGCACGGGCTTGGCGTAGGTGCGCTTCTTGCCCTCGAAGCGGGTGTCCGGGTCGCCGACCTGCATGGCCTGGTTCTGCAGGGGGCATTCGCCGCCCTTGTCGCAGACCGGGCAGTCCAGCGGATGGTTGATCAGCAGCAGCTCCATCACACCGCGCTGGGCCTTGTCGGCGACCGGCGAGGTCAGCTGCGACTTGACGACCATGCCGTCGGTGCAGGTGATGGTGCAGGACGCCATCGGCTTGCGCTGGCCCTCGACCTCGACGATGCACTGCCGACAGGCGCCGGCCGGGTCGAGGAGGGGGTGGTCGCAGAACCGCGGGATCTCGATGCCGAGCAGCTCGGCGGCCCGGATGACCAGAGTGCCCTTGGGCACGCTGATCTCGATGCCGTCGATCGTCAGCGACACGAGATCTTCCGGCGGAACGGCCGCGCTGCCGCCTGAGGCGGAGTTGGACGTCGTGACGGTCATGCCCGTACCTCCGCACGAGGTGAGTCGGACTGCGGTGCTTCGCCCGCAGGGCGGTCTGCGGCGAAGCCGCGGCCGGGGCTCGGCGCATACGTCATGCGGTCACCTCCAGGTGCTTGTCGGCCCAGGCGGTCGACCTCGCGGGGTCGAAGGGGCAGCCCTTGCCGGTGATGTGCTGCTCGTACTCCTCGCGGAAGTACTTGAGCGAGGAGAAGATCGGGGACGCGGCGCCGTCGCCCAGCGCGCAGAAAGACTTGCCGTTGATGTTGTCGGCGATGTCGTTCAGCTTGTCGAGGTCGGACATGACGCCCTTGCCGTCCTCGATGTCGCGCAGCAACTGCACCAGCCAGTACGTGCCTTCGCGGCACGGCGTGCACTTGCCGCAGGACTCGTGGGCGTAGAACTCGGTCCACCGGGTCACGGCCCGCACCACACAGGTCGTCTCGTCGAAGCACTGCAGTGCCTTGGTGCCGAGCATCGAACCGGCCGCGCCCACGCCCTCGTAGTCCAGCGGCACATCGAGGTGCTCGTCGGTGAACATCGGGGTCGAGGAGCCGCCCGGAGTCCAGAACTTGAGGCGGTGGCCCTTGCGCATGCCACCACTCATGTCGAGGAGCTGGCGCAGTGTGATGCCGAGCGGGGCCTCGTACTGGCCGGGGTTGGTGACATGGCCGCTGAGCGAGTACAGCGTGAAGCCCGGGGACTTCTCGCTGCCCATCGACTTGAACCAGTCCTTGCCGCGATGAAGGATCGCGGGAACGGACGCGATGGACTCGACGTTGTTCACCACAGTGGGGCACGCGTACAGACCGGCAACCGCAGGGAAGGGGGGACGCAGCCGGGGCTGACCGCGACGGCCTTCCAGGGAGTCCAGCAGCGCGGTCTCCTCGCCACAGATGTACGCGCCCGCGCCCGCGTGCACGGTGAGTTCGAGGTCGAGGCCGGACCCCAGGATGTCCTTGCCGAGGAAGCCCGCCTCGTACGCCTCGCGTACGGCTTCGTGCAGCCGCCGCAGTACGGGGACGACTTCACCGCGCAGATAGATGAACGCGTGATTCGAGCGGATCGCGTAGCAGGCGATCACGATTCCCTCGATGAGGGAGTGCGGGTTGGCGAACAGGAGCGGGATGTCCTTGCAGGTCCCGGGCTCCGATTCGTCGGCGTTGACAACGAGATAGTGCGGCTTGCCGTCGCCCTGCGGAATGAACTGCCACTTCATCCCGGTGGGGAAGCCCGCGCCGCCGCGGCCGCGCAGTCCGGAGTCCTTGACGTACGCGATGAGGTCGTCCGGCGACATGGCCAGCGCCTTGCGCAGCCCCTCATACCCCTCGTGGCGCCGGTAGGTGCCCAGCGTCCAGGACTCCGCCTCGTCCCAGAAGGCGGTCAGGACGGGCACGAGAAGCTTCTCGGGACTCGCCTCTCCCCCGGTCTCCGGTCGGGCGGTGCCCCCAAACTCGGTGGACAAGGTCATCACTCCCCCTCCTCAGCTGCGGGTCCGGCCGGATGGTCGGGGTCGGAGGCCGACGTCTGCTGCGGTGCGTCATGCGAGCTGAGGTGCTCGGAGCCGGGCTGGGGCGGTGCGTCCTGTGATGCCTCGCCGCGCGGCGAGACCACTCGCGCCGCCGGACTCTCCCCCTTGGCCAGGCGCAGGCCGATCAGCGAGGCGGGTCCCGCGCCGCCGCTCGCCCCGACCGCGCCCGGGCGCTCGTCGGGGAAGCCCGCGAGGATCCGCGCGGTCTCCTTGTACGTACACAGCGGAGCGCCGCGGGTCGGCTCGACGGGCCGTCCCGCGCGCAGGTCGTCGACGAGGCGCTTGGCGGTCTCGGGCGTCTGGTTGTCGAAGAACTCCCAGTTGACCATCACCACGGGTGCGAAGTCGCAGGCCGCGTTGCACTCGATGTGCTCGAGGGTGACCTTGCCGTCCTCGGTCGTCTCACTGTTGCCGACGCCGAGGTGCTGCTTGAGCTCGTTGAAGATGGCGTCGCCGCCCATCACCGCGCACAGCGTGTTGGTGCAGACGCCGACCTGGTAGTCGCCGGAGGGTACCCGCCGGTACATCGAGTAGAAGGTGGAGACCGCGGTGACCTCCGCGGTGGTCAGGTCCAGCAGCTCGGCGCAGAAGCGGACGCCGGTGCGGGTGACGTACCCCTCCTCGGACTGCACGAGGTGCAGCAGCGGCAGCAGGGCGGACCGGCTGTCGGGGTAGCGGGCGATGAGCTCCCTCGCGTCCGCTTCGAGCCGGGCGCGCACATCGGCCGGGTAGTCGGGGGCGGGGAGCTGGGGCATGCCCAGGCTCACCTCTGGGTTAGCTGGTGTGGCTGTCACCGGTCGACGCCTCCCATCACGGGGTCGATGGACGCGACGGCGACGATGACGTCGGCGACCTGGCCGCCCTCGCACATCGCCGCCATGGCCTGCAGATTGGTGAAGGACGGGTCGCGGAAGTGGACCCGGTAGGGGCGGGTGCCGCCGTCGGAGACGACATGGACGCCGAGCTCGCCCTTGGGCGACTCGACGGCCGCGTACGCCTGTCCGGGCGGCACCCGGAAGCCCTCGGTCACCAGCTTGAAGTGGTGGATCAGGGCCTCCATCGAGGTGCCCATGATCTTCTTGATGTGGTCGAGGGAGTTGCCGAGACCGTCGGGGCCGAGAGCGAGCTGCGCGGGCCATGCGATCTTCTTGTCGGCGACCATGACCGGTCCCGGCTCGAGCCGGTCCAGGCACTGCTCGACGATGCGCAGCGACTGCCGCATCTCCTCCAGGCGGATGAGGAAGCGGCCGTACGAGTCGCAGCTGTCGGCGGTAGGGACGTCGAACTCGTACGTCTCGTAACCGCAGTAGGGGTCGGTCTTGCGCAGATCGTGGGCGAGGCCCGCGGCACGCAGGATCGGCCCGGTGGCGCCCAGTGCCATGCAGCCGGTCAGATCGAGATAGCCGACGTCCTGCATACGGGCCTTGAAGATGGGGTTGCCGGTGGCGAGCTTGTCGTACTCCGGCAGGTTCTTGGTCATCTTCTTGGCGAACTCGCGCACCGCGTCGACCGCGCCGGGCGGCAGGTCCTGAGCGAGTCCCCCGGGCCGGATGAACGCGTGGTTCATCCGCAGGCCGGTGATCAGCTCGTACAGGTCCAGGATCATTTCGCGGTCCCGGAACCCGTAGATCATGATCGTGGTGGCGCCGAGCTCCATACCGCCGGTGGCGATGGCCACCAGGTGTGAGGAGAGCCGGTTGAGCTCCATCAGCAGTACGCGGATGATGTTGGCCCGGTCCGGGATCTGTTCCGTGATGCCGAGCAGCTTCTCCACGCCCAGGCAGTACGCCGTCTCGTTGTAGAACGAGGTGAGGTAATCCATGCGCGTGACGAAGGTGGTGCCCTGCGTCCAGGTCCGGAATTCGAGGTTCTTCTCGATGCCGGTGTGGAGGTAGCCGATGCCGCAGCGGGCCTCGGTGACCGTCTCTCCGTCGATCTCCAGGATCAGCCGGAGTACACCGTGCGTGGAGGGGTGCTGCGGGCCCATGTTGACGACGATCCGCTCGTCGTCGGCCTTGGCCGCGGACTGGACGACCTCGTCCCAGTCGCCGCCGGTGACTGTATAGACAGTCCCCTCGGTGGTCTCGCGGGTTCCACTCAGCGTCCCGGAGGGACCCCCTGAGGGGTGGTGGTCGGGCGACGGGTGGGCGTGAGAAGTAGACATCAGCTGTACGACCTCCGCTGGTCCGGAGCCGGGATCTGAGCGCCCTTGTACTCGACGGCGATGCCGCCGAGCGGATAGTCCTTGCGCTGCGGGAAGCCCTGCCAGTCGTCCGGCATCATGATCCGGGTCAGGGCGGGGTGGCCGTCGAAGACGAGCCCGAAGAAGTCGTACGTCTCGCGCTCGTGCCAGTCGTTGGTCGGGTAGACCGCGACCAGCGACGGGACGTGCGGGTCGCTGTCCGGGGCACAGACCTCGAGGCGGATCAGCCGGCCGTGGGTGATCGAGCGCAGGTGGTAGACGGCGTGCAGCTCGCGGCCCTTGTCCTCGGGGAAGTGGACGCCGCTGACGCCCGTACAGAGCTCGAAGCGGAGCGCCGGGTCGTCGCGCAGGGTGCGCGCCACCTTCAGGAGGTGCTCGCGGGCGATGTGGAAGGTGAGCTCGCCGCGGTCGACGACCGTCTTCTCGATGGATTTCTCGGGGACGAGTCCCTGTTCTTCCAGCGCGCCTTCCAGCTCGTCGGCCACCTCGTCGAAGTAGCCGCCGTAGGGGCGGCTCGCGGGCCCCGGGAGGCGTACGGAGCGGATGAGCCCGCCGTAGCCGGAGGTGTCGCCGCCGCTGTCCGCACCGAACATGCCGCGCTGGACGCGGATCTCCTCGCCGTGCTCACCGCGCTGGCCGGGCAGGTTCTGCGCGCCGACTTCCTTGTCGGGGTTCGGCTCACTGGTCTCGCTCACCGGAGCAGCCCCTTCATCTCAATGGTGGGGAGCGCCTTGAGGGCCGCCTCCTCCGCCTCGCGGGCCGCCTCCTCCGCGTTCACGCCGAGCTTGGAGCTCTGGATCTTCTGGTGAAGCTTGAGGATCGCGTCCATCAGCATCTCCGGACGCGGCGGGCAGCCTGGCAAATAGATGTCAACAGGAACAACGTGGTCAACACCCTGCACAATCGCGTAATTGTTGAACATTCCGCCCGACGATGCGCAAACCCCCATGGAGATAACCCACTTGGGGTTGGGCATCTGGTCGTAGACCTGCCGCAGGACGGGCGCCATCTTCTGGCTGACCCGCCCCGCCACGATCATCAGGTCGGCCTGACGCGGCGAGCCGCGGAAGACCTCCATACCGAAGCGGGCCAGGTCGTAACGGCCGGCGCCGGTCGTCATCATCTCGATGGCGCAGCAGGCCAGGCCGAAGGTCGCCGGGAAGACGGATGACTTGCGCACCCAGCCCGAGGCCTGTTCGACGGTGGTCAGCAGGAAACCACTCGGCAGCTTCTCTTCGATTCCCATTGGTGTGCCCCTCAGCCCCTCAGTCCCATTCCAGACCGCCCCGCCGCCATACATACGCGTAGGCGACGAAGACGGTGAGCACGAAGAGCAACATCTCCACGAGCCCGAAAAGCCCCAGGGCGTCGAAGTTGACCGCCCAGGGGTAGAGGAAGACGATCTCGATGTCGAAGACGATGAAGAGCATCGCCGTCAGGTAGTACTTGATGGGAAAGCGGCCGCCTCCGGCCGGCGTCGGAGTCGGCTCGATGCCGCACTCGTACGCCTCCAGTTTTGCCCGGTTGTACCGCTTGGGGCCGATAAGCGTGGCCATGACCACGGAGAAGATCGCAAACCCTGCCCCGAGGGCGCCGAGCACAAGGATGGGCGCGTAAGCATTCACCCTCCTCGCTCCTTCCAGTCGTCCTTGACCGTTGGACCGCGCCGGGCATCCACCTCGCCGCCTCAGCGAAGATCACGCATATGTGAGGCAGTTCACAAGCCCGACTGCTCCGCATCCTATGCCTGCCGGTCTGTGATCTGCGACACGGGGTGCGACAACGTCTTTGTGATCTCCACCACCCGGCGAACGATCATGAAGTCGGATGAGCAGTGACCTTCATACGCGAAGCGCCCGAGCGATCACCAGACGTGACATCCGAGAGCGTCACCGCTGGTCGGAGGCTATGTGCCTTATCAAGCGCTGGCCCGCACCGGCAAATTGGCGATGGACTCCAACGGGTGATAGTGGACGCCGCCCCACCCGGGGCGGGGGCAGGAGTGGACCGAAGTGGACAACGTGTCCACATTCACGAGACTCCGCCCGCCCGGACGTTGACCTTTCTGTGACCTCCACCACGCGCTTGCAACTTCAACAAAAGCGGGCTTGGCCAACGGCGTGAAGGGGTGGTAAGCGCCAGGCAATTCGGACCTTTAATGGAAAACCCATGATCAAAGCCGTGATCACACATGCCCGTATTGCCCGTTACGGCGTCAATAAGGGTCCAGGGTGAGCGGATTCGGAGGTTCCGGTCGTAACTGTGGCGCAACACACGTTTCTTGAAGGGAACCGCGAGGCCCTGATAGCGGTTGTACTCATGTCCCACACCGCTCACATACCCAGCCACCGGAAGCCCCGCCGCAGCGCCTCGAAACTCGCGCTCCGGGCCGGAGTTGCCGGTGGCGTCCTCAGCACCATGGCAGTGGCCGGAGCTGCCGGGCCGGCGAACGCCGGGCCGGTGACCGAGACCATCGAAATGCCGACGCTCACCTCCGGCGCCGGCCTCTCCGCCGGCGTCTCGCAGTCCGTCGAGGCCACTCAGCAGGTCGCCCTCGATCTCGAATTGCAGGCCCAGGAGGACGCCGCCGCCGCCAAGGCCGCGAAGGCCGCCGAGCTGGCCCATGCCAAGGCCGAGGCCAAGAAGGCCGAAGCGAAGAAGCGCGCCGACGCCGAGGCCAAGGAGCGCGCCTCCCGCGACTCCGAGCGCACCACGCTCTCCGCCTCCAGCAACACGTCGGCGACCGGCTCGGCCGCGACTGTCGTCGGCTTCCTCAAGGCGCAGCTCGGCGACGCCTACGTCATGGGCGCCTCCGGCCCCAACTCCTGGGACTGCTCCGGCCTCGTCCAGGCCGCGTTCCGGACGGTCGGCGTCAACCTCCCGCGCGTCTCGCAGGACCAGTCGGTGGCCGGCACCCAGGTGGGCACCTCCAACCTCCAGGTCGGCGACATCCTCTACTGGGGAGGCGCCGGTTCCGCGTACCACACGGGTGTCTACATCGGCGACGGCCAGTACCTCGACGCCGCCAACCCCGGCAAGGGCGTCGTGATCCAGGACCTGTCGGGCTACCCGGCGAGCGGTGCGGTCCGCGTTCTCTGACGGCACGCAGCACGCACACCAGGAAGGGCCGCGGCTCCGCCGCTCGGGGGTGGAGCCGCGGCCCTTCGTCCGTTCACCGGGCCGTTCATTTCGGCTACATACAGGTGATTGTTACTCACTCGGGGTAAGGCGAAGCCCGAGACCGGCCCGGACGCCTCCTGGCGTCAGCCCAGGTCGAAGGTGTTGGGCAGGCCCAGCCTGAAGCGTGCCTCGTCGATCCGCTTGAGCGGCTCCAGCTCCGGCGGCTGGTGTGGCTCCAGGTGGTGCAGCGCGCGGCGGCCGAGGCATCGGCATCCAGCAGGGCGTTGACTGCGTGCCGGGCCGCTTCGTTGGCGCCCTCCATGGACGCCAGGTTCATGCCGGTGCGTACGTAGTCCCCGGCGAGGAAGAAGTTCGGCACTCTGGTCCTGGCCGACGGCCGGTCGTAGAGGGAACCCGCCGGATGGATCAGCAACTGCTCCCGGTTGGCCGGGGCGGGGCCGCCGAGGCCGGTGACGGCGGGGTCCAGGAACCACGCGAGCCGGTCCTCGTCCCGCAGCACCGGGTCGTCCGCAGTCGCCGGCGCGGATGAAGTCTCACCAGGGGACCCGCTCCCACTGCTGCTCGCGGCGGACCTCGCAACTGGTGAGGTAGACGAGCAGCCGGTTGACGAAGTAACCGAGCTCGTACGCGGGCATGTTGGTGGCGAGCTGCAGGGCGGAGAGAAGCTGGTCGCGGATCCAGTCGGGGGTGATGTCCTGCGGCCGGGGCGGGGTGGTGACGCGGCGCAGCGGAAAGTGGAGATCCGCCCGGCCGCCGGAGCGGGCGAAGAGGGTCTCCGTGCCGCCCCGCAGATTGTCGTGGACGCCGTTCGCGTTGCCCGGGTACGGGATGCGGCGCAGGGTGTCCGGGAGGTTGCGGTAGAAGCCGGGGACGAACCGGAAGCCGTGCTCACCGGGGAGCGGCCCCCGGCGGCCGCTCGCGGTGCCGGGCACGCCCATGGAGCGGGCCTTGCCGCCGAGCGTGTCGTAGTACTCGTACACGGTCACGGCGTAGCCGCGCTCGGCGAGTTCATGGGCGGCGCTGAGTCCGGAGACGCCGCCACCGAGAACGGCGACGGTTTTCCTTTTCCGGGCGGCTAAAGCCGCGGTCGCTGTTGCGGCGGTTCCTGTTGCTGCGGTCGCGCTGCCGGGCTGCGGACGGCGGCACGCCGAGGGCTCCACCCGTGGCGGTCAGGAAGCGTCTGCGGGGCTGTCCACTACGCGTCATGGATACGTCATGCCAGGGAGCCGTGCGGGTCCCCGGAAACCGGTCGGCCGAGGGGGCCACAGCATCCTCACACCGCGTTCGCCCCGCCCTCGCGGGAGGGCGGTGGGTGTCAGTCCAGGGGCTGGACGGCCTTTGCCAGTGGCCACCCGCGTCGCCGCCCCGGCGTCTCCCACGACGGCAGGACGGTCACCGCGTCAGGGTTTCCGCGAGCGCGTGCTCTACCTCGACACGCCCGTGCTCCCGGAAGGGCTGGTGGGGCCCGCCGTCGACGGCGGCATCATGAACGCGGGGCTACCTTCGAGAGACCGTTGATGATCCGGTCCATCGCGTCGCCGCCCGTCGGGTCGGTCAGGTTCGCCAGCATCTTCAGCGTGAACTTCATCAGCAGCGGGTGGGTCAGACCTCGCTGCGTCGCGATCTTCATGACCTTCGGGTTGCCGATGAGCTTCACGAACGCCCGGCCGAGGGTGTAGTACCCGCCGTATGTGTCCTTCAGGACCTTCGGGTAGCGGTGCAGCGCCAGCTCCCGCTGCGCAGGGGTCTGCCGGGCGTGCGCCTGCACGATCACGTCGGCGGCGATCTGCCCGGACTCCATGGCGTAGGCGATGCCCTCACCGTTGAACGGGTTGACCAGCCCGCCCGCGTCGCCGACCAGCAGCAGCCCCTTGGTGTAGTGCGGCTGGCGGTTGAAGGCCATCGGGAGCGCGGCGCCGCGGATCGGCATCGTCATGTTCTCCTCGGTGTACCCCCAGTCCTCCGGCATCGAGGCGCACCAGGCCTTCAGCACCTCGCGCCAGTCCAGCTCCTTGAAGGAGGCGGAGGTGTTGAGCACGCCGAGGCCGACGTTGGATGTGCCGTCGCCCATGCCGAAGATCCAGCCGTAGCCGGGCAGCAGCCGGTCCTCGCCCGGGCCGCGGCGGTCCCACAGCTCCAGCCAGGACTCCAGGTAGTCGTCGTCGTGGCGGGGCGAGGTGAAGTACGTCCGTACGGCCACGCCCATCGGCCGGTCCTCACGCCGGTGCAGCCCCATGGCGAGGGAGATCCGCGAGGAGTTGCCGTCGGCGGCGACGACGAGCGGGGCGCGGAAGGTGACCGGGGTCTTCTCCTCGCCCACCTTGGCGTTCACGCCGGTGATACGGCCGGTGCGCTCGTCGATGACCGGAGCCCCGACATTGCACCGCTCGTACAGCCGCGCGCCCGCCTTCTGTGCCTGCCGGGCCAGCTGCTCGTCGAAGTCGTCGCGCTTGCGGACGAGTCCGTAGTCCGGGTACGAGGCGAGATCCGGCCAGTCGAGCTGCAGCCGCACCCCGCCGCCGATGATCCGCAGGCCTTTGTTACGCAGCCAACCGGCTTCCTCGGAGATGTCGATGCCCATCGCGACCAGCTGCTTGGTGGCGCGGGGCGTAAGGCCGTCGCCGCACACCTTCTCGCGCGGAAAGGCGGTCTTCTCGAGGAGCAGGACGTCGAGTCCGGCCTTGGCGAGGTAGTACGCGGTCGTGGAGCCGGCCGGGCCTGCCCCGACGACGATCACATCGGCGGTGTGTTCGGAGAGGGGCTCGGTCACGGCGGGTTCTCCCGAAGACTCGATATTGCGTACCGAATGGCACAGGACGTGTGCAGTCTATGGGGGCGTACTGATCCACAAACTGAAGGGTTCCCCCCTATGAGCAGGCCGCTCCCCGCCGTGCAGTTGCGTGTGCCGACCGACGAGGATGCCGTGGCCTGGCACCGGATCTTCAACGACCCGGAGGTCATGGAGTTCCACGGCGGAAGGGCGGCCGAACTTTCGGTCTACGAGGAGTTGACCGTCCGGCAGCGCAGACACGACGCCGAGCGCGGCTTCTGTTTCTGGACCATGCTCGATGAGGACGGCGAGGTCATCGGCTTCACCGGGGCACAGCCCTGGCCGCACGAGGGCTTCGGCCCGGTCGGCGAGATCGAGATCGGCTGGCGGCTGGCGCGGCCCGCGTGGGGCAAGGGGTACGCGACGGCCGCCGCCCGCACCACGCTGGGGCGGGTGCGGGAGGCGGGCGTCGAGCGGGTGGTGGCGATGGTGAACGCCCGCAACGAGCGCTCGATCGCGGTGATCCGGCGGCTGGGGATGGAGCTCGTCGAGACGTTCACGACCCCGGTGTCCCAGCAGAAGGGTTACTGCTTCCGGCTGGAGCTCAGTTCGCTTTGAACGTGCTGATCGCGGTGGAGAACACCACGTCCCTGTTCGCGTCCCAGAGGTCGGCGCGGCCCGCGGCGAGGATCGCGTACTCCGTGCCGTCTGCGGCCACGAACGCCTGGTCGATGACGTGCCGCCTCAGGCTGCCCTCGTCCGGCTCGGGGATGTGGGTGAACTCCCAGAGCGCGCCTGGCCGTCCCTGGTAGGTGTTCGGGGCCAGCCGGCTGCGCCGGTAGTCGGTCTCGGGGGTCTCCAGGTGCTTCTTCTCCAGCCCGATAAAGTTCTCGTACGAGGATTTGGGGGTGTTCTTGACGATCCCGATCTGAATGTACGAACCACCCGTCGGGGCCTCGTAGAAGACCTGGCTGCCCGCCTGCCGGCGCTTCCAGCCGTCCATCACCCCGACGGTGAACCCCGCGGGGTCCTGCTTCAGCACAAAGCCGGCGGGGAGCACGGCGCCGCCCGCGGGTTGGGACTGGGAGGGGCTGGCGGACGGGGTCGTGGACGGCGTGGCGGACGGGGTGGCGGAGGGGGACACGGAAGCTGAGGCGGAAGGCGAGGCGGACGCCGGCTCGTCCTGCTTGGGGGTGGGCGACTGCGAGGCGGCGGGCGACTTGTTCTGTGCCTGGTCGGACTGGTCGTTGTTCTTCTTCAGGAGCAGCGCCCCGGCTGTCGCGCCGCCGCCGAAGACGAACGCGGCGGTGAGGGTGGCCGTCCAGACAAGGACCTTGCGCCTGCGCTCGGCCGCGGCCGCCGTGGCGGCTGGATCGTGGGCAACCCCCGGCGCGGCGGCGAGGTGCATGATGTGGGGGTCGGCCACATAGGGAGCGGCAGGAGCCGTGGCGGGGGCTGCCGGAGTCACCGGGGCCACCGGAGTCACCGGGGCCTCCACCGGGCCGTACGCGGGAAGCGGCGCAACCGGGGGAACTGCAGCCTGCTGCCCCACCATCCGCAGCACATACGGGCCCAGGAACGTCGCCGCCCCCACCCACAACAACCCGAACAACAGCGCGTCCGGAACGCTCGGCGCGAACTCCGAGGTGCCCTGACCGCCAAAGTCCGCGAGGCCGCCCGCGACTTCGGCCGAGACTCCGCTGACGCCCGTGAACAGCAGAACGAGCCCCAGCGTGAAGCCGCCGGCCAGCAGCTGCTCGCGACGGTCCGCCGAGCGGCGCGCCGCCCAGACGCCGAGCGTGAGCGCCGAGACCACACCGAGGGCCAGCACCCCGGCGACCGCCCCGCCGCCCCACACATCGTTGATCTCCGGGAGTCCGAAGCTGCCGTGCTCCGCGCTGGAGCCGAGCATGCTGAACTGGCCCTGGACGTCGTACTCCACCGGCACGCCCCAGCTCAGGCCGAGCACCGCGAAGCCGATGTTGGGCAGGATAGGCAGCGCGAGCAGCAGGGCCGTGCCGTCCACATCGTCCGCGTTGGCGTACGCGACGAAGCCGACCAGCGAGCAGAATCCCAGCACCGCGCCGAGCGCGCGCACCGCCGTCCCCAGCGCGCGTACCGTCGAGCGTGCCGCGGGCCGCTGCGCCAGCCACGCCGCGAGGTCGTCGCGCTGCAGCACCCCGCAGGTCACCACGAGCGAGATCACCAGGGCGCCGAGCGCCGCGAGCAGCGGGGACGAGGCGACCGCCACGCCCGCGATCTCGGGCTGCGCGAACAGGCCGAGGACCAGCACCACACCGGTGACCAGCAGCGAGAGCCGTACGGCGGCTTCCAGCCCGGCCCCTCGCGTACGCAGCATCCGTGCGCCCAGGTAGAGCGCGCCGGTCCACAGCAGCGTCACCGTCAGCGGCACCAGGGACAGCGAGGCCGCGCCCATCGCGTCCATGCCCGAGTCGCCGTAGTCCGAGGGGCCCCCGCCCGAAATGTCGGGGAATCCTCCGCCGTCGCCGAAGATCCCGCCCGAGGAACCGGAGCCCGAATCGGAGCCCGAATCGGAGCCCGAGCCGAACGGCGACGAGCCGCCCGCCGCCTTCACCTCGAAGCCGCCGCCGAACCCTTGCAGCAACATGGCGAGGGCGATCCGCAGCCGGTCGCTCCAGCCGACGACGACCTCGTCGTCCTGGCCGTACGAGGGGATGGCAAGCGCCACCGCCAGTGCCAGCAGCAGTCCGGCCGGCCAGGCCGCGGCCTTCGCCGATGCCAGCCAGTCACCGCGGAACACCCGCCCGAAGAAGGCCCCGACGGGCGACGGTTGGGCGGGCTGCCCAACAGCAAAAGCGGGCGGGGCTGGAGGCATCACAGGCAGGACCGAAGGCATCGCGGGCGGGGCCGAAACCTCCGGCAACCTCTCCCGTCCGCACTTCAT
The DNA here is from genome assembly GCF_053599675.1 of Streptomyces sp. NPDC000880. Taxonomy (NCBI): domain Bacteria; kingdom Bacillati; phylum Actinomycetota; class Actinomycetes; order Kitasatosporales; family Streptomycetaceae; genus Streptomyces; species Streptomyces sp. NPDC000880. Next base: position 14,093 of record NZ_JBSFMS010000022.1, read on the forward strand.
GCAGAAGCGAGCCTCATCCGGAGATGGATTGCCGCAGTGCGGGCAGTACGACGCCATGGGAAGACTCCGCGGTGACAAGTGGGGACGGGCGGGGAGATAAGAACGTCGTAAACAACTGACTCATCTTCCCGCCCGCCGGTTCCCGTCAGCGTCCGGCTCGGCTGCGCCGATTCACCGCAGATTCAAGGCAGTTCACGGCAGCAGTCCCGGCCGCCGCCCGGCGGCGACGTCCTCCACGCAGCCGAGCAGGGCCCACCGCCACTGCGATCAGCAGCCACGCCACACCGAACTGCCACCGTCCCGGCCGCGGTCCCGGCCGCGGTCCCGGCCGCGGTCCCGGCCGCGGTCCCGGCCGCGGTCCCGGCCGCGGTCCCGGCCGCGGTCCCGGCCGCCGCCTTGAATTCGACACCCCCCCTGAACCGCGACCGACTTGCGGTGCCTGCCCACGATCGCCGTCACCTCACCCCCTCGGGGGTCCGCGGCGCGCCCACTTCACCGGTTCGCTTGAGCTTCTGCCAGCGCAGTCGGCCACCGGTCAGCGCCGTGACGCAGGAGTGGATCAGTACCAGGTACATCAGCTGCCGGTAGGCGACCTGCTGCAACGGCATCATGAGGAGATAGCGGTACTTCTCGCGGTCGAGCCGGAACGCGTAGGCGGCACAGAGGAGTTGAACGAGCAGGACGAGCCCCCAGGCCGCCAGGGACGCCCAGAAGCCGATGAAGATCATCGAATACGCCGTGAAGATGTCGATCAGCGGGGCGAAGACCGGCGTTACGATCTGGAAGAGGATTACCAGCGGCATGCCGACCCGGCCGAAGCGGCCGGACGGCCCGCGGTCGACGAGCGATCTGCGGTGCTTCCAGAGCGCCTGCATGGTGCCGTAACTCCACCGGTAGCGCTGCCGCCACAGCTGTCCGAGGGAGGCGGGCGCCTCGGTCCAGGCGCGGGCGTGCTCCTGGTAGACGACACGCCAGCCGGCCCTGTGCAGGGCGATGGTGACGTCGGTGTCCTCGGCGAGGGTGTCCTCGCTCATGCCGCCCGCCTGCCCGAGCGCCTCCCGGCGGAAGGCGCCTATCGCGCCGGGGATGGTGGGCATGCAGCGCAGCAGGTCGTACATCCGGCGGTCGAGGTTGAAGCCCATCACGTACTCGATGTGCTGCCAGGCGCCGATCACGGTGTTGCGGTTGCCGACCTTGGCGTTCCCGGCGACCGCGCCGACGGACGGGTCGGCGAAGGGCTGCACCAGCTGCCGTACGGTGTCGGGCTCGAAGACCGTGTCCCCGTCCATCATCACCACGATGTCGTAGCGTGCGTGCGCGACACCGTTGTTGAGCGCTGCGGGCTTTCCGGAATTCTCCTGCCGCACCACCCGGACATTCGGCAGGCCGAGCGCCTCGACGATTTCCGATGTGCCGTCGGTCGAGCCGTCGTCGACCACGATGATTTCGATGGGATGGGTGCCGGCGGCCAGCGAATTGACCGTATTGGCGATGCATTCCTTTTCGTTGTAGGCGGGGACGATCACGCTCACCGGAGTGAGTACCGGCGGCCCCCAGGAGAAGTCCCGTCTGTTGCGCTTCCGGTGGTGGCGGCGTGCCACGACGAGCATCAGGCCGAACCGGACCATCACGGCGACGCCGATGACGGCGAGACCCACGGCCAGGCCCGGCACCGCGAACTCGGCGACGGCGACCGCGCCGAGGAGCGCCTTGCCCTGCCACTGCGTCGTGGTGGAGACCTGGCTGTGCGCGCTCGGCCGGCCGAGCGCGCCGGTGACGGTGGTGAACGTGTATCCCTTCTCCTGCATCTCCTTGATGTACTGGTCGAGCGCCTCGACGGTTTCGGTGCGGTCGCCGCCCGAGTCGTGGAAGAGAGCGGAGGCGCCCTTGGTGCCCTCGGGTGTGGCGTTCTCGACGATCTTCGCTACGCCGGGCCGCTGCCAGTCCTCGCTGTCGGTGTCCGCGAAGACGGTGGTGTAGCCGAGAGCGCCGGTGCGCAGGTAGACGGGCCAGCTGTAGTTGTCGATGGCGTCGGGCGCTGACGAGTACGGGGCCCGGAACAGCGAGGTGCTGATCCCGGCGGCCCCCGCCAGGGCGAGCTGGGTCTGGGCCAGTTCACGCTCCAAGCGGGCGTCGCTCTGGTACGAGAGGTCGACGTGGGTGAAGGTGTGCACGCCGACCTCGCTGCCGGAGTCCACGATCTGTCGCGTCACGTCCGGATGGCGGGCGATCTGCGCGCCGAGGACGAAGAACGTGCCCGGTACGTCGTACTTCCGCAGGACCGCCAGGACTTTGGGCGTCCACTCGGGGTCCGGACCGTCGTCGAAGGTGAGGGCGATCGTCTTGTCGGGGACGGCGGTGCTCTTGGTTCTGCCGAAGGGGAAGGTGAGTACGGAGCCGCCGACGAGCACCGACTCGGGGACCTGGTCCGCGGCGGCGTCCTTGCCAGGAAGCGGGCCGCCAGGGTCAGATCGGCGCAGCTCATCTCGATCGAGCACTGCCAGAAGTAGTGGTCGAGGAGTGTCGGGACGGGGTTGGCGACATTGCCGTACGAAGCCATGAAGTGGGCCAGGGCGGCGTTGCGGTCGCCGTACGCGGACTCCGACTCGGCGACCTCCGGGTCGAAGGACAGGTCCGGGTTGCCGCTCTCCTGCCGCAGGAATTCCAGCAGTTCGCTGCTCGCGTCACCGGTCAGGGTCAGCAGGATGTCGGTGACGACGAGCGCGCCCGCGTTGATGAAGGGATTACGCGGAATCCCGTTCTCGTACTCCAGCTGCACCAGCGAGTTGAAGGGGTTGCCGGACGGCTCACGGCCGACTCGCTCCCATTGGCTGTCGTCGCCCTGCGCCATGGCCAGCGCAAGGGCGAAGACCTTGGTGATCGACTGGGTGGAGAAGGGGTGCTGCCAGTCCCCCACTCCGTACACCTTGCCGTCCACGTCCGCGATGGCCATGCCGAAGCGGCGCGGGTCGACGGCGGCGAGCGCCGGGATGTACTCGGCGGGCCTGCCGCTGCCGATCTACGGTGCGACGTCCACCGCGATCCGTTCCCGGACCGCCTGGTAGTCCATGGCGGCGCGGGCTACTGCGGCTTGGTGCCGCGGTGCAGCGACACGATCCCGCCGGTCAGATTCCGCCACGCGACCTTGGACCAGCCGGCCTGCTGGAGCCGCTGCGCCAGCCCCGCCTGGTCGGGCCAGGCGCGGATCGACTCGGCGAGGTAGACGTACGCGTCCGGGTTCGACGAGACCGCCCGCGCCACCGGCGGCAGCGCCCGCATCAGATACTCGGTGTAGACCGTACGGAACGGCGCCCAGGTCGGCTGGGAGAACTCGCAGATCACGACTCGCCCGCCCGGCTTCGTCACCCGGTGCAACTCGCGCAGCGCCGTGTCCGTGTCCTGCACATTGCGCAGCCCGAACGAGATCGTCACGGCGTCGAAGACGCCGTCACGGAACGGCAGCTTCGTCGCGTCGCCCGCGGTGAGCGGCAGCCACGGGTTGCGCTTCTTGCCCTCGCGCAGCATGCCGAGGGAGAAGTCGCAGGGGACGACATACGCGCCGGTGGCGGAGAACGGCAGCGAGGACGTGCCGGTGCCCGCGGCCAGGTCCAGGACCTTCTGCGCCGGGCGGGCGTGCACCGCCTTCGCGACCTCCTTGCGCCACAGCCGGGCCTGGCCGAGCGAGAGCACATCGTTGGTGAGGTCGTACTTGGCCGCCACGTCGTCGAACATCGAGGCGACTTCGTGCGGCTGCTTGTCCAGGGTTGCTCGGGTCACGCACCCCATTCAAGCAGCACGCCGCCCGGCAGGGCTCACCGGAACCGGGGCCGGCTCCCGCCACCTCTCTGCGACCTCCTGATGGCGTACGCGGAGAGCCCGAGGCCGACCACGATGATCACGCCGACCACGCCGAGCGCGGTCCACCAGGTTCCCTTCCGGTCCCGGGTCCCGTCGCCCCAGCCGTTCTCCTTCTCGTACCGCTCCTCGGCCGTGCCGGAGGCGACGACATCCACGAAGCGGGGCAGCGAGACGCGGAGCGGGTCGGTGTACTCGCCGATCAGCGTGGCCGTCTCCGCGTCCCGCTCGACTCCGTACTCCTGGGCGACCAGGTCGTCACCGTCCTCGTCCGCGACGACGTAGACGCCGTCGCGCCGCAGCCGGTCGTGTACGAAGGCGAGCAGGATCCCTGGGTCGCCTTCGTACGGGTCGGTGGGGTCGTGGTTGTACGACGTGACCACGACATAGATCGGCACCTCGGACGTGCCGATCCGCTCGCGGATCTTGCGCTGTACGGGAGGCTTCAGCAGCGCGATCCTCGCCGGGTCGACGTAGAGCGGGTCACGGGCGAGGTGCTCGGCAATGGCCCGGGCCCGGTCGGGCGGCTCCGCGGCGGCTGGGGCCGGGGCCGGCTCGGACTGTTCGGCAGCAGCTGGGCAGGCGGTGAGCAGCAACGCGGGCAGCACGAGCGCGAGCAGTACGGCCCCCGAGCGGCAGGCGCGACGTCGCATGGTCGTGATCGGAGCCGTCATCCGAACGAGCCCGAGAACAGTCATCGGAGCCGTCATCCGAACGAGCCTGGGAGCAATCATCGGGCCCCCTCCAGCTGGGCGTCGAGCGCGGCCCTGGCCCGGCGGACCGTGCGGGTCGGGGTGGGCCTGCGCCGTACGAGACGGACCAGGAGAAGCACGACCGGCCGCAGCACATACCCCCCGACCAAGGCGCCGGGGATCAGCGCCGTCGCGATCTTCGCCCAGTCGTCGCCCGAGAGCCGGTCGTCGGGGTGCTCGCTCGCCTTCTCGTCGCCCGGACCGCCTCCGCCCGGACCGTCCCAGGTCGTCGAGCCGGTCAGCCCGCCGGGCGGCCCGTCCGCGAGCCGGTCGGTGGCCCGCGCGTAGTCCAGCGCCAGATCGCGAATCCTGGTGCTGTCGCGCTCGCACTGCTGCGGGATCTCCAGGGGCTTCTTCTTTGGCAGAGTCTGGGTGTTGACGCCGAAGCAGCCGTCGTCGACGACCAAGATGTACGCGCCGTTCCTGCCAGTGCGCTTCGCCAGCGCCCGTATCCGCGCGTCGTTGATGTACCCCTGCGGCACACCCGGCATGACCGCGACGTACACCGGGGCCTTCAGCTTCTTCAGCCCGTCCTCGAGCTTCTTACGGTCCTCGGCCTTGAGGAGGTAGCCGACGTCCGGGTCGACATACACCGGCCGCTCCCGCAGCACCCCGGCCGCCCGCTCGACGGGGTCGTAGTCGTGCGGAGCGGCCGCCCCGACCCCGAGCAGCGCGCCCGCGACGAGCAGAATCCCTGCCGCCCTCATGTCTGGACCTCCGCGTCCGCGTCCCTGGGCTCGTCTTCGTCCTCGTCGGCGTCCATCCACGTCCCGAGGACGTGCAGCAGCAGCTCCGCATCCCAGTCCAGGGTGGCCGCCCCGTATCCGGTCGCCTGCCACACCGCATTCGTGTAGCCGGAGTCGTAGTACGGCACCATCCCGTCGTCGTCCCACACGAGCAGTGGATCGGGCCCATGCGCTGCGCAGGCCGGGCAGATGGTGACGTCCGCGGGATCGTCATCCTCGCCGGGATACGGAATGCGCTCCGTCCCACGCTCGTGCAACGGGTTGTAGAAGCAAGGGGGTTGGAGCACGAAGGGCACTCCGTCACGCATCGCCGCCAGCGCCCGGATGCCGATCCGGCTGACCTCGATCGAGGCGACGATGTCGGGCAGGTCGATCGTCTCGACGACGCGCCTCCCCTCTGGGTGCTCTGTCTCGAAGTCGGGCGGGATGGAACAGATAACCAGGTCGTCCGCGAGGTCGGCAGCGGTCTCGGCGATCGATCCGGCCACCGACAGCCCGGCCGAACTCGCCGCCCACAGCGCCGCGTTCAGCGCGTCCCCGCGGCGTACAGCCAGATCGAACAACGTCCCGTACGCGTTGTCGGGAAGCTCCGGCGCGGACCGCCAGTCCACGTCGGGCACGTCCTCCGCAGCGGCACGCCCGCGCCGCGGCCACAGCGGCAGATCGGTGAACCGGTGCAGCAGCCCCAGCAGCGCCACCACCACCGCGCCCACGATCCCGACCACGAGCGCGGCCTTCTCCGCCCGGTACTCGGGCGGGTGGAAGGCCATGTAGGGGTCGATATCCCCCTGCCCGCGCGGCACTTCACCGGTACGGAGCCCGTTCAGCGCGACGACGGTGATGTCGCCGAGCGTAGCGTTCTCATCGTGGCTCCAGCTGAGCATCTGGTTCTCGACGCTCTGGGCGCTGGTCTGGGGCTCGATGCCGTACGCCCGAATCCGCGTCCGCCCGCTCTGGTCGACATGGACGTACGCCCCGTCCTCGCGCAGCCGGTCGTGCAGCAGCGCGAGGTACGCGACGCCGAACTTGCCGCTCCCGTCGCCCTCCCAGACCGGGCTGACCGAGACGTAGACGGGGATGCCTGCGGCCTTCAACTCCCGTGCGGCAGCACGTATTCGCGCGATGTCCCGCGGCGCGACCGCGCCCGGCTCGAGGTGCGGGCTGAGATGGACGGGGTCCTTGCGCAGGGCGTCGGCGGCGATGTCGGCGCGGGTGGGCGGCGGGGCTGCCGTGGCCAATGCCGTAGCCGGCCTGGCTGCTGCTGTGGCTAATGGCGCTGCCTTGGCTGCTGCTGTGGCCAATGGGGCTGCCTTAGCTGATGCCGTGGCCGCCGCGTGGGCGGTGCCGCCCGCCGCGAGCGCCAAGACGGCGGCTGCTGACATCATCCGCACCACATGCACCCCAGACCCCTCCCGTCACTTCGGCGGGGCCACCCTACGCGCGCCGGTATACCAGACGTCCACCGAGTACGGTCGCGACACAGGTCCCCGCGCCGTGCAGCCTCAGCATCCGCGCCGGGACATCGTCGACGCGGACATCGTCGACCGGTACGTCGTCGATCGGTACGTCGAAGACCGCGAAGTCGGCGGGTTCGCCGACCGTGAGGCGCCGGTCGAGCAGGGCGTTCAGCGAGTAACCCTTGAACGGGTCGAGCGTGAGCGCCTCGCGCTCGGCACCACCCGTCGGTTCGCGTACATACAGCCCCGACCGTGCCACCGCTGTCCGCACCGCGGGCCGGGTGAACGGGCCGCAGACCGCTGTCACCCCGTGCCGCAGCAATCGCTGCAACCCGCGCCGCGCGCTCGCGCCCCAGCGGGCCTCGTCCATCTCCAGCGCCGCCAGCGCCCTGCCGGTCAGCGGCTCGGTGCCGAGCTGATCAGCCTCGCGCGGATCGGGGTGGTAGGCCGCCTCAAGCAGCGCGGCGGCCTGCGGGTGCCGCAGTCCGGGGGTCAGCAGCCCGGGCCAGCGCCGCACCCGCGCCTGCGGGCGGGCGGCAGCCATCTCCTCGTACGTGCCCATCGCGACGATCAGCCCGGCGTCAACGGCAACCGCGTGGACCGACCGGCGGCCGCCCACAAAGACGTCGTCCGCCACGTGGATGGTCTGCAACTCGGCCCCGTACCAGTCTTAGTTGGAGGCGAGCAGCTTCAGCTCGGGGTGGGCCGTACCACCCTCGATCGCCGTGGACGAGATGTGCGAGACGACGCGCTCGTCGACCGGGTCGTCCGCCGGGTCGTCGTGTACGACGATGTGCTCGTACGTCGTCGTCCGCTGCGCCGGCACCCGGCCCGACTTACGGATCAGGTCGATGATCTCCAGCCGGTTCGACCGGTGCTTCGCGCCCGCCGAGGAGACGACGTTCTCCTCCAGCATGATCGAACCCAGGTCGTCCGCGCCGTAGTGCAGCGACAGCTGGCCGACCTCCTTGCCCGTGGTCAGCCACGAGCCCTGGATGTGGGCGACGTTGTCGAGGAAGAGGCGCGCGATCGCAATAATGCGCAGGTACTCGAAGAGCGTCGCGTGTGTACGGCCCTTGAGGTGGTTGTTCTCGGGCTGGTACGTGTACGGGATGAAGGCCCGGAAGCCGCCCGTCCGGTCCTGCACGTCGCGGATCATCCGCAGGTGTTCGATCCGCTCGGCGTTGGTCTCACCGGTGCCCATCAGCATTGTCGACGTCGACTCGACGCCCAGCCGGTGCGCGGCCTCCATGATCTCCAGCCACCGCTCGCCGGACTCCTTGAGCGGCGCGATCGCCTTGCGCGGCCGCTCGGGCAGCAGCTCGGCCCCGGCGCCGGCGAAGGAGTCGAGGCCGGCGGCGTGGATCCGGGAGATCGCCTCCTCGACCGAAACCTTGGAGATACGGGCCATGTGCTCGACCTCGGAGGCACCGAGGGAGTGGATCACCAGCTCCGGGTACGCCGTCTTGATCGCCGAGAAGTGCTTCTCGTAGTACTCGACGCCGTAGTCCGGGTGGTGCCCGCCCTGGAACATGATCTGGGTGCCGCCCAGCTCGACCGTCTCGGCGCAGCGCCGCAGGATGTCGTCGAGGTCGCGCGTCCAGCCCTTGGCGGTGTCCTTCGGCGGAGCGTAGAAGGCACAGAACTTGCAGGCGGTGACGCACACGTTGGTGTAGTTGATGTTGCGCTCGATGATGTACGTCGCGATGTGCTCCGTACCCGCGTAACGCCGCCGCCGTACGGCGTCCGCCGCCGCGCCCAGCGCGTGCAGCGGCGCGGAACGGTACAGCTCGAGCGCCTCCTCCGGGGTGATCCGCCCACCCTCGGCAGCACGGTCCAGCGCGGACTGAAGGTCGGCCTTCTCGGTCACCGGGTGTCACCTTTCGGCGGTGGTTCAGAGCATCTGCGGGCCGATCCAGCCTACGCCAGGGGTTGTGGCGATCTGCGGGCACGGTCGGCACGGCGTCGGTGTGGGCGCTGCGCCTTGGATGCTGCGCCGTGGGCGCTGGGCGGGGCCTGCTGCGCTATGGGCGCTGGGCGGTGCGTGCTGCGCCGCGGTACTGGACCGTGCCATGCCGCGCCGTGGGTCGGGACCGTCCGTGCCGCGCCGTGGTGGCGATCACCTCGACTTTTCCAGCAGGGCACTTGGGTTGCCCGCCCGTGGGTCCTGGGAGGTGTACTCCAGGCGGGCCCCGGCGAGCCGCAGCTTCACGCTGTGTGTGCCCGCCGTGCAGGTGTTGCCGTCCTTGCCACTGGACTTGCCCTCGGCGACCAGCTCCGTCCTGGTCGCGCTACGCAGTACGAGGTTGTCCTCGCAGGCGAAGCTCCCCAGGGCGTCGAACTGGTTGACCGTGCCGACCTTCGCGCCCGTCTTCCCGGAGCTGATGACGATCGTGAAGGTCCCGGCGTTGATCTTGCTGCCGGCGAAGTCGACCTGGAAGGGGCCCTTCCAGGTGCCGATGAAGCTCTTCACGACGGCGTTCGCCTGCCCGTCGGGATTGCCCGACGGGCTGTCCGACACCGACGGGCTGTCCGACACCGACGGGCTCTTGGTCTTCGGCGGCCCCGCCGCCGTGCTGTCACCCTTGTCGTTCCCGCGCGGGAACAGATCGAACAGCACCGCCCCGCCCACCGTCACCGCCGCCAGCGCACCTGCCACCGCCAGGGCCACCGTGCAGCTCACCTTGCGGCCCCGGCGTTCGCCCGGCGCGCCGGACCCGGTCGGTACGGAATCGGCCGTCATCGAGACGGAGAGCAGCCCGTTAGGGCTGTGTTGGCCCGGCAGCGCCGCGTCGCGGGGCGGCTCCACCGGTGGCCCGAACGTCCCGACCGCCGCACTGCTGAACGCCACCGGCCCCGACGCCACCGGGTCAGCCTGCGACGGCTCCAGATCCAGCAGGCTGACTGCCGACCGGCTGACCTGCTCGACCAGCCGGCCCGGCAGCCATCCCGCCCCGACCAGCGCGGCCGCCCCTCCGGGGGCCAGCCTGTTCGCGATGTCGACGGGCGCGGGCCGCGCGGCCGGGTCCTTGGCGAGGCAGTCTGCGACCAGCTCGCGCAAGTCCCCCTCCAGGGATCCCAGTTCGGGCTCCCCGTGCACCACCTTGTAGAGCAACGCCGCCGAGGAGTCGCCCGGGAAGGGTGCCGCGCCCAGCGCCGCGTACGCCAGCACCGCGCCCAGCGAGAAGACATCGGCCGCGCCCGTGACGACCTTGCCGAGGATCTGCTCCGGTGACATATAGCCGGGCGAGCCGACCGAGACCCCGGTGGAGGTGAGCGAGGCGGTGCCGTCGGTTGCCCGGGCGATCCCGAAGTCGATCAGCCGCGGCCCGTCCAGGGTCAGCAGCACATTGGACGGCTTCACATCCCGGTGCACCAGCTCAAGACGGTGCACGGCCGCCAGCGCCTCCGCGAGACCGGCGCCCAGCACCCGTACCGAATTCGTGGGCAGTGGACCGTGGTCGGCGACCGCCTGCGACAGGGCCGGACCGGCCACATACCTGGTCGCCAGCCAGGGCACCGGCGCCTCCGGGTCGGCGTCCAGCACCGGCGCCGTCCACTGCCCGCCGACCCGCCGCGCCGCCTCCACCTCACGCCGGAACCGCGCCCGGAACTCCTCGTCGAGCGCGAAATGCGGATGGACCACCTTCACCGCGACGGTTCGGCCGCCGGTGCTGCGCCCGAGATAGACGCGGCCCATCCCGCCCGCCCCCAGCCTGCCGAGCAGCCGGTACGCCCCGATGCTCTGCGGCTCGCCCGGATCCAGCGGCTGCATCTGCTCCCCCGATTGCCTGTTGTCTGCGTTGCCTCGCGTTGCGTCGACCTGCCGCGCTTCAGCCTAGGCCCGGCGTGTTCGGCACCACGAGGATTCCCGCCGCCCCGGAGCACACCAAGGACAACAACGTCTATCTGGCATTCCAGATCGGCACCAAGGAGTCCGGGATGAACAACCTCAAGGATTTCATCCGCGCCTACGGCAAGGGCCCGGTCAAGACCCGCCTCCAGGTCATCCAGGACGGCGAGCACAACGCCAAGACCTATGTGAAGGGCATGGGGACGGAACCATCCAGTGGATCAGCGAGCACATGCAGGCCCCCATCCCCGCGTCCTGACCCCGCCTCGTCACGGTTACCGGCTGCCGAGCAGCTCCACTGTCACATCAGCCGGGAACCCGCTCGTCGGACCGGTCCGGCGCGCGAATTCCCGTACACCCGCGAGCTGCTCGGCCCCGAAACGGAAGTCCAGCGTCGTGAAGTAGCGCTCAAGGAGCTCCGCGTCGAAGGTCTCCCAGCGCGCCGCCTGCTCGGCCACCTTGGCGACCTCCTCCAGGGAGACGTCCCTCGATGCGAGGAAGGCCTCGTGGACCTTCTGTACGACGACGGGCTCGCGCGCCAGGTAGTCCTTGCGCGCAGCCCACACCGCGAAGACGAACGGCAGCCCGGTCCACTCCTTCCACATCAGTCCCAGATCGTGGACCTGGAGGCCGAGCTTCGGCGCGTCGTGCAGCGAGGCCCGCAACGCGGCGTCGCCGATCAGCACGGCCGCATCCGCCTCCTGCATCATCAGGCCGAGATCGGGCGGGCACGTGTAGTAGTCGGGCGTCACCTTGTACTGCTCGGCCAGCAGCAGCTGGGCCAGCCGTACCGACGTACGCGACGTGGAGCCGAGCGCCACCCGCGCCCTGTCGAGCCGCTCCAGCGGCACCTGGGACACGATCACGCAGGACATGACCGGCCCGTCGCAGCCGACCGCGAGGTCGGGGAAGGCGACGAGCTGATCGGCGTTGCGCAGGAATTCGACGAGAGTGATCGGCGCGATGTCGAGGGCGCCGCGCACCAGCTGCTCGCTGAGCTTCTCCGGGGTGTCCTTCGTCAGCTCAAGATCGAGGAGAGTTCCGGTACGCGCCAGACCCCAGTACAGGGGCAGACAGTTCAGGAACTGGATGTGGCCGACGCGGGGCCGGCTGCGACGGTGGTCGGTTGCTGTGCTTTCTCCAAGACTGTCCACATCGCGAGGCTAGACCTGCGGCGTGCGGCCGGGGGTGCCGGGGCCGTACGCGCGCCCGAACACGCGCCCTTCCCGAGCTGCGATTCGTCCGCAATTCGCCCGCCAATCGTCAGCGGATCAAGGCCCCGTCAAACGTCCGGGTGACGTGATCTTTCCCTCTACCGCTGCGCACACGCTGCGTGCTAGGCTCAACGCAAGTTGCAGTTTGGTTTCCCTTGCAGTACAGAGCCTGCGGAGCATGTAACCCGCAGGCTTTTGTAGTTTTCAGACTTCTTGCAGGTTCTGGAGCAGGGCAACCCTTTGGCCCAAGGAGGGCTTATGGCTACCGGAACCGTCAAGTGGTTCAACGCTGAAAAGGGCTTCGGCTTCATCGCCCAGGACGGCGGCGGCCCGGATGTCTTCGTCCACTACTCCGCGATCAACGCGACCGGCTTCCGCTCCCTCGAGGAGAACCAGGTCGTGAACTTCGACGTCACCCAGGGCCCGAAGGGCCCGCAGGCGGAGAACGTCACCCCGGCCTAGTCAGCCACGGGTCGGCGATCGCGAACGACTTAGCAGTACCAAGGAGCCCCGTTCTATAAGGATCGGGGCTCCTGCCTTTCCGGACTTTCTGGCTTTCTGGCCTTTCTCGCCTTTCTCCCCCGCCATCACCGCGTGCGACACATGCCGCGACCCTCCCATGACCTTCTGCAAGGGCAAGATGCCGGCGGACGTGAGGATCAGGTCCTTCTTGCGGCCGTGATGCTGAGATACGTGATGCCGAGATATCCGTCCGCGCCCGGACCCCACACCGCGCCCGGATGGTTGAGCGAGATCACCCCGCCCGACCCTTCTCGTCCGCGGCTGCGTACGCCGGCTCCAGTGTGTGGACGGCAGCTTGCCGTCCACAGCCGGGAGCCCGATCCGTACCGCCTTTTCGAAACGCTCACGCCCTCCCTCCCGCGACTCGGCGAGCGCCGGCACGCCGAGTGGGCCTGCGAAGACTGGGCACGGACGGCAGACGCGTCGGCTGCGCCTCGGCCGGCTTGGCGACGACGTCCTCGATGCGCCCGCCGAAGTAGCAGAGCTCCCTGGCAGCTCCCCGGCGGGCATCATCTACCAGCACGACGTGGCGCAGAAGGAACGCGAGCCCTGGTGCGCGAAGGGCATGTGGGGCACGTGGGGCACGAACGTGCAGTGGCGCGCGATCCTCGTTGGCGAGCATATGAGCGGCGTGATCACTGAGTCGGTCCCGGCGGCGAACTGGCTGGCGGACCGGTTCGCGGGGCGGGTGGCAGCCTGCAGCTGCTGGCGGGCGGACGACGGAAGACGGGAGCTGGGGCTGGCGCCCGGCCCCGGCCGCAGGGGACGATTGGGGACAGAGGTGTGGAGGCAGCGGGACGAGCGGGAGGACGAGTCGTGACCGAACGCAAGCCGCCGGGCGTCAGCTTCGAGTCGTGGGTCGACAAGCAGATCCGCGAGGCGTCGGAGCGTGGGGACTTCAGGGACCTGCCGGGGTTCGGGAAGCCGCTGCCCGACGTTGATCGCACGTACGACGACCTGTGGTGGGTCAAGCAGAAAATGCACCGCGAGCACCTCTCCTACCTGCCGCCCACGCTCGCCCTGCGCAAGGAGGCCGAGGACGCCCTGGAGGCTGCGCGGCGCGCGCCGTCCGCGGCCGAGGTGCGGCGGATCCTGGTGGAGGTCAACGAGAAGATCGCCGCGGCGATCCGCCGCCCTCCGCCGGGTCCCCCGCTGGGGCTCCAGCCTTTCGACGTCGACGCTGTCGTACGCGACTGGCGCTCCGGCCGGCCCGCAGGCTGAGGGTCCCACCCCCTGGGGATGCGCCGGAGATACGCCTGGGGATACGCCTGGGGATACGGCCGCGTGCTATGCCGCGTACTCGTGGGGTGGGTTCTCGTACGCGTGTCCCGTGGGGCTGGTCCAGGTGATCACCCCGGTGTCCGGGTCCCGTTCGATCACCCAGTCCGGGCAGATGGTCTTCATCCGGTGGTGGCGTCGGCAGAGCGGATGCAGGTTCTCCGGCACGGTCTGGCCGCCCGCCTCAGGATCGTCGTGGTTGAACGGCTCCCGGTGGTCGAGGTCGCAGCGGTGGGCGGGCATGCGGCAGGAGGGGAACGTGCAGTAGCCGTCGCGGGCAATCACGTGGCGCTCGGTCTCGGCGGTGGGCTTGTACGTGGCAGGGTCGGTCTTGATCAGCAGCCCCGTCTTCGGCGCGACGATCAGTCGCCGCCAGATCGTGCCCTCGGCGAAGGCGATCTTCCTTGCCTGGGAGGCGGTGATAGGGCCGTAGCCCTTCAGGTCCGCCGGGCCGTCTTCGTTGCCAATGAGGACGTCGAGCGGAACGGTCACCTGCACCACAGCCGCCTGTCGGCCTTGACCGCCCTCTGCCCGGCCCTGATCCCGCCTCTGTCCCTCGCGTTGGCCGCCCTGGCCACGCGGTGAACGGGCATCCGCGACACGGCCGTTGACCACCAGGTCGAAGAGGGCGTCCACCCGCTTCTGCTCCAGGGTGCGAGCCATGTCGGTGTACGTCGCGGCATGCGCGTCCACAGCCTGAGTCATCCTGGCCGCCTGCTCAGCGGGCAGGATCGCGCCGAAGAGCGCCATGCCGTCGTCCTGCGGGCTGTGCACCATCTCCCGCTGCCGCTTGCGTACTTCGTGACGGCGCTCCGCGCCCTCCGGGTCCGCCTTCACGATCTGGCGGCCGAGCGCCCTTCTGCTCTGCCCGGCCGCCAGCGACGGGAGTTTGGGCAGCATCGCCGCCTCCACTTCCACGGCCACCTCGGTAGGCAGCACGAGGCAGGTCTCCGCCATGATCCGCGCCTGCTGGTACGAGATGTCCCCGCGCTCCAGCAGGCCCAGCGTGGCGGGATAGCGGTTGAGAACGTTCGACCCGCCGGGAACCCCCGCACACACCCGCCCTCACACCCACCCCGCATCCGCCCCCACCGGGGCAGCGCCGTCCCCGCGACGTCAGTGGCGCGGTTGCGGCAGCGTCGGCAGCTTCGCGTCGTACAGCCACATCGTGAACAGCCCGTCGAGCGGATGCGGGGAGTGCCGCTGGGCGAGCGCTATGAACTCCTCGGTGGTCACCACCCCGTGCCGGTGGCTCGCGGTCCACTCCCGCAGCAACGTCACGAACGCCGCGTGCCCGATCACCGTACGCAGCGCGTGCAGCGTGAGCCCGCCCCGCTCATAGAGCCGCTCGTCGAACAACCGCCGCAGGCCCGGGTCGCCGATCCGGATGTCCTGGCGCCTCAGGGCCAGTTTGGCCCGGGACTTGGCGGCCAGTGCGGCCGCCGAGGGGCCGCCGGACACCTCGGACCAGAGCCACTCGGCGTACTTGGCGAAGCCCTCGTTGAGCCATATGTGCCGCCAGTCGGCGACGCTCAGGCTGTTGCCGAACCACTGGTGGGCCAGCTCGTGCGCGACCAGGCGTTCGCTGCCGCGCCTCCCGTCCACATGATTGGCCCCGAAGATCGAAAGGCCCTGTGCCTCGACAGGCACGTCCAGTTCCTCGTCCACCACCACGACCGCGTAGTCGTCGAAGGGGTAGGGGCCGAAGAGGTCCGTGAAGGCGGTCATCATCTGCGGCTGCCGGGCGAAGTCGTGCTCGAAACGGCTGAGCAGCCGCCGGGGCACGGCGGCCGGCTGCGGCACCTGCCCGGCGTGCTGCATCTCGACCAGCTCGTACAGGCCGATCTGGACGGTCGCGAGATAGCTGGACATGGGCGCCGGCTGCTCGTACACCCATGTGGTGGTGGAGGCGCTGATCGTACGAGAGGTGAGGGTGCCGTTGGCAACCACGGTGTACGGGGAAGGGGTGGTCACCGCGATCCGGTAGGCGGCCTTGTCGCTAGGGCGGTCGTTGCAGGGGAACCAGGAGCGGGCGCCGCTCGGCTGGGAGGCCACCAGCGCGCCCTCCTCCAACTGTTCCCAGCCGAGGTCGCCCCAGTCGCGGGTGCGGACAGGCCGCGGGACGCCGGTGTAACGCACCTCGACGGTGAAGGCGGCCCCGGCGCGCAACGGCCGGGCGGGCCGTACCCGCAACTTGTCGGCGCGGTGCGTGTACCGGGCCGGGCGGGCGCCGTCCACGAGTACGCGGTTGATACGGAACGGGCCAAGGTCCAGAGCGACCTCGGGCAGCTCGCGTTCGGCGACGGCGCTGATCCTGGCCCGGCCGGAGAGCCGCCCGGCGTACGGACGGTAGTCCAGCTCCAGGTCGTACTCCGTCGTCCGGTAGCCGCTGTCACCGTGCTGCGGCAGGTACGAATCCGTCACCCTTGTGCGCCCTCTGTGTCTTTCTCATCGTGCGATCTCGGTGCCGCGGCCTTTCTCATCGTCAACTTCCGTGCCGCGGCCTTTCTCATCCTGCAGTTTCTCCGTGCCGCCCTCATCACGTGGCTTCCGTGCCCCGCCGTCACGCCCGTCACACCCATCACGCCCATCACCCCGCGTCCGTGCCCCGCTCATCGCGTTGCCAGGCCGCGATCGGATTCCCCAGCCAGCGGGTCCCCGCCGGCACCCTCTCCCCTCGCATCACCAGCGAGGCCGGACCGACCGCCGCCCGTTCGCCGATGACCGCGCCGGGCAGCGCGATGCCGTGCGGGCCCAGCGTCGCGCCCGCTTCGAGGACGACATTGTCCATACGCATGATCCGGTCATGGAAGAGGTGAGTCTGCACAACACACCCGCGATTGACGCTCGCCCCGCCGCCGACCGTCACAAGGTCGGCCTCCGGCAACCAGTACGTCTCGCACCACGCCCCGCGGCCTATGCGGGCGCCGAGCCCGCGCAGCCACAGGTTCATCAGCGGAGTTCCGCTGGTGGCGCCGACCAGCCACGGCACGGCAAGCACCTCGACAAATGTGTCGGCGAGCTCGTTGCGCCATACGAAGGACGACCACAGCGGGTGCTGGGCGGCCCGGAAACGGCCGACCAGCAGCCACTTCGCCGCGATCGCGACGACGCAGGCCACCAATCCCGCGGCGAGCAGCAACCCGCCGCCGCACAGCACCGCGAGGCCGACGCCGATGCGGGCGGCCAGCAGCTCGAAGGCCGCGAGGGCCAGTACCGCGAGGGCCGCGCCACATATGACCGGCACGATCCGGCAGGCCTCGACGGCCGCGCGGGCCCATATCAGCCGCTTCGGCGGGTGGAAGGTACGGCTCTGGTCGCCTTCTTCGGCCGCCCGTGGCAGCTTCATCGGCGGCATCCCGAGCCAGGAGCTGCCCGCCTTCGCCCGCTTCGGAGTGGCGGACAGTACGCCGACCAGGCCGCGTTTGGGCACGGAACGGCCCGCGGCCGTCATCCCGGAGTTGCCGAGGAAGGCCCGCTTGCCGATCCGCGCCTCGGCGATCCGCAGCCAGCCGCCGCCGAGCTCGTACGAGGCGACCATCGTGTCGTCGGCGAGGAACGCCCCGTCGCCGACCGTCGTCATCGCGGGCAGCGCCAGCACGGTCGACGCCTCGACCCCGCGGCCCACCTTCATGCCCAGGGCTCGCAGCCACACGGGCGTGAACAGGCTCGCGTACAGCGGGAAGAGGTGCACCCGCGCCATGTCCATCAGCCGCTCGGTCGCCCACGCCTGCCAGGCGACCCGGCCGTGAACGGGGTAGTAGCCCTCTCGCAGGCCGATGCTGAGCAGCCGTACGCCGACCAGGACGATCAGCGCGTACGTGACCATGGCGACGACCGTCGCGAGCGGCACGGCGGTCAGGGCGGCCGTCAGCGCTTCACCGATGCCGGTGCGGCCGCGCAGGAACAGGCCGATCACCAGCAGGCCCGGCAGCGCGGCGAGCGCGGGCAGCAGCCCGAGCGCCAGCGATGTGAGCGAGTAGACCGTGGTCCAACGGCGCCTGCGCGGCGGGCGGCCGTCCGGGAGGTGGCGGTTGGTCTTGCCCTTGCGGGCCGCCGGCACACCGGCCCAGCGCTCGCCGGCCGGAACCGCGCCCGTCACACCCGACCCGGGGGCGATCTGGGCCCGCTTGCCGATCCGTGCGCCCGGGAAGAGCGTGCTGCGTGCGCCGACGGTGGCTCCGGCGCCGACCCGTACGGCGCCGATGTGCAGCCGGTCGCCGTCGAGCCAGTGCCCGGACAGATCAACCTCGGGCTCGACCGCGCAGCCCTTGCCGAGGCGCAGCATCCCGGTCACCGGCGGCAGCGCGTGCAGATCGACGTCGTCGCCGATACGGACGCCGAGCGCCCGTGCGTAGTACGTGAGCCACGCGCCGGCGAGGCTGGTGGCGCCGCTGAGTTCGGCGAGACGTTCGGCCGTCCACAGCCGCAGATGGACGCCGCCGCCGCGCGGATACGCACCGGGGCGCAGGCCGCGCAGCAACAGCCGCGCACCACCCGCCGCGATCACGATCCGCCCTGGCGGGCTGAGGGCGAGCAGCCAGCCGAGGGCCACCCACCACCACGACACGGTGGGCGCCCACGGCAGTCCGAGCACGTTCCCCAGCAGATTGCTGACCGCGGCCGCCACCACGCCCCAGCGCAGCCCGGCGACACCGAGCAGGGGCAGCATGAGCAGCATCTGGGCGAATCCGGTACGGCGCGGCACCGGCCGCACCTCCCCGGCCTCGGGTCCGCCGGTGGAAGACGCGTCCAGCGTCCGGGCGAGCGCGCCGAGCGTCGGGTTCTGGTAGATGTCGCCGACCGACCCGGCCGCGTACCGCTCCCGGATGCGTGACACGAGCTGCGCGGCGGCCAGGCTGCCGCCGCCGTTGAGAAAGAAGTCCGCGTCGGGGCCGGTGACCGGGGTGCCGAGGAGGTCAGCCCACTGCTCGGCCAGCCAGGCTTCGGTGACGGTGAGTTCGGCGTCCTCGGCCGGGGTGTCCACGTTCGGCAGGGGCCAGGGCAGCGCGGCCCGGTCCACCTTGCCGGAGGTACGGGTGGGGAGGGTGTCGACGACGGCGAGCAGCGGCACGAGGGCGGCGGGCAGCTCCTTGCGCAGCCGTTTCACGCTGTCGGCCTGGTCGAAGCCTTCGCTCTCGACGCTGTCGCTACCGACGCTGTCCCTCCCGACGACACCTTCGCTCTCGACGCTGTCGCTACCGACGCTGTGCCTCCAGACGACACCTTCGCTCTCGACGCCGTCGCGCCCGGCACCGTCGCGCCCGGCGGCGCCCCTTCCTGCGGCGTCCCTTCCGGCCGCGTCGCTCTCGACGACGTAGCCGACCAGCAGCTGATGTCCGCCTGCGGTGGTACGAACCGCGGCCGCCGCTCCCGCCACGCCGGGCAGGGCCTGCAGCGCAGCGTCGATCTCGCCGAGTTCGATACGGCGGCCACCGAGCTTGATCTGCTCGTCCGCGCGGCCGACGAAGAGCAGGCCGTCCACCTCCGCCCTCACCAGGTCGCCGCTGCGGTAGGCGCGGTCCCAGCCGAGGGCGGGCAGGGGTGCGTACTTCTCGGCGTCCTTCTCCGCGTCCAGGTAACGGGCGAGGCCGACGCCGCCGATGACGAGCTCACCGGTCTCGCCCATGGACACGAGGTCGCCCTGGGCGTCCACGACGGCGAGCTCCCAGCCGTCGAGCGGCAACCCGATCCGTACCGGCCCTTCGCCGGTCAGGAGCGCGCCGCAGGCGACGACAGTGGCCTCGGTCGGGCCGTAGGTGTTCCAGACCTCACGCCCTGTGACGGCCATCCGATCGGCCAGCTCGGGCGGGCAGGCCTCGCCCCCGAAGATCAGCAGCCGTACGTCGTCGAGTGCCTCGGCCGGCCACAGCGCGGCAAGGGTGGGGACCGTCGAGACGACGGTGATGCGCTGCTCGACCAGCCAGGGGCCGAGGTCGACGCCGGTACGTACGAGCAAGCGGGGCGCGGGGACCAGGCAGGCACCGTGCCGCCAGGCGAGCCACATCTCCTCGCAGGAGGCGTCGAAGGCGACGGACAGCCCCGCGAGAACGCGGTCGCCGGGGGCGAGGGGCTTCTCCGCCAGGAAAAGGCGGGCCTCGGCGTCGACGAAGGCGGCGGCGCTGCGGTGGGTGACGGCGACGCCCTTGGGCTTGCCGGTGGAACCGGAGGTGAAGATGATCCACGCGTCGTCGTCCGGCCCCGGGCGCTTGCCTGTTTCACTCGCAGGGGCGCCCCACGGCACGTCATCGTCCAGACCTGGCCCGGAACCCGCGACACTCGCGACACCCGCGCGGGCGCCCCACGGCTCGATCGTCCGCCCTGCGCCGATGACCGCGCTCACCGCGGCCTCGGTGAAAACCAGTTCGGCGCGCTCGTCGGGGTCCTCGGCGTCGACCGGGACGTAGGCGGCTCCCGCTGCGAGTACGGCGAGAATCGACACATACAGGTCGGCTGTCCCCGACGGCACGCGTACGCCGACGCGGTCGCCGACACCGATCCCGGCGGCGGTCAGACGCAGCCGCATCGTCTGGACCTCGGCGAGCATTTCGCGGTACGTGAGGGGCGCGGCGCCGTCGTCGACGGCTGATGCGTCCGGGTGACGGCGGGCGGTCTCGTCGAGGATGTCGAGGAGGGTGCGCTCGGGGGCTGCGGCTCCCGCGGTGAAGAGCGCGGGCGCGGGCGCCTCGTCGAGCAGCGGGTCGAGCAGCGTCAGGGACTCGGCGGCCACGGTCATACAGCGTCCCGCAGGTCGCCCGGAACGGTTTGGATCCGGTGGATGACTGCCCGGCTCGTACGCATCTCTCACTCTCCGTAGGTCGTGTCGAGTGCGCTGCGAATCCCCGTTCCGCGCACGGCAAACGGCGAGTTTACCCAGCGTTAACCTGACTCGCCTGTTGTGCGCGGCACACCCCATTCGCTCCCGTCGGCCCGCCCGGATCGCGACCGAACGGCATCATGCCTGCCCGTAAGGGTGAATGCGGGCATCCTCCGTACAGCGTCCCGACCCGGCGCCGACCGCCCGGGTGTGGCGAAGGGCACTCTCCGGTCACCCTGCGTTCACGCGGAGCGGTCGTCCGACGCGGCTGCTTTACCGCCGTCCGCAGCAGGATGTCCTGCTGTTCCGACCAGAAGTCAAAGTGACGAGTAGCCACCTCTGCGCCGACGGTGCATCGTCAGTCCGGGCGTACGAATCGACCCGGCCCGCCTCGCAGCGTACGCACATATCTGCGGCTTCCGGCAGACAGACCGCTGCCGCTCCCGTCAGTCGGCGTCAGGCGCCGCTACGGCGCGGCCTCCGGCGACCGCAACCCCATCCCATCTGCACCCGCTGACCGCGAGGCCCTTCGGCTTCCCGCATGCGATCGCCCACGGCATGTGGACGTCAGCCCGCTGCCTGGCTGAGGCGGACACCAGTCAAGTGGCGTACGTACGAGCGGAGTTCAAGGCCCCTGTACCGCTCCCCACGACCGCGACCTACGCAACCGACGGCACCGTCTTCCAACTCCGCAGCGGCGACCGCGTCCACCTCACCGGGGAGACCAGCGCTCACCCTTCATCAGGTCGCCCAGCCCCATCCAGGCGAAGTTCATGAGCGTCCCCGCCGCTTCCTTCGCCGAGACGCCCCCGGTCTCGTTCGCCCACCCCGCGAGCGACTCCGCCGCACCCACCAACGCCTGTGCGAGCCCGGCCAGATCCCGGTCGGCCAGCTCGGGGCCCTGGTGGGCCTCGCGAGCCGCGGCTCCGATGAGACCGGTCACGAACGCGACGATCTCGTCCCGCATCGCCGCCACCTCCGCGGCGAACGGCTCCCCGTGCGTCCGCGCCTGACGGTGCAGCACAGACCAGCCGTCCGGGTGCTCGGCGGTGTGCGTGAAGAACGCCGCGAGCCCCGCCCACAGCTGCCGGTCCGCCGGCAGCCCCGGATCGACGCCCGCCTGCACGGCGGCGATCAGCGCCTTCGACTCGCGCCGGATGCACGCCGTGAAGAGCTCTTCCTTGGAGCTCAGGTACAGATAGACCAGCGGCTTGGAGACCCCGGCCAGCTCCGCGATCTCGTCCATCGAGGCAGCCCGGTAGCCGCGCTGCCCGAAGGTCTGCACGGCGGCGTCCATCATCTGCCGCTCGCGCAAGGCGCGCGGCATGCGTTTGCTTCTGACGCCCTTCACGGCACCCATGTCAGACATCCTCCCGCCCCACACACATCCTTACTTCGCGGTAAGCCTACGACCCCCGGGAGGAGCCCAAGAACGCGGAACGGCCCCCCTTCCAGCACGAAAGGGGGGCCGCGCCACGATCCAGACCAGGTCAGGACTGCAACCTGACCAGAACCACTAGCCGAGTCGAGCGCCTGGGACAGGCTACGGCGACGTCGGCGACGTCACGGCATCCCAATCGCCGTCACACGTAAGGGCCGGGCCGACAGGGTTGAAGTCGCACTCGGTCTCCCACACGACCCCGGCCGTGGTCAGCCCCTGGATGATGATCGGCACAGTGAGGGGGAGGGGGTCCGGGTCTACCTCGATCGCCCCGTCAGTGCTCACCGTGATGGAACAGAGGTCCGCCGGCAACGGCACGCCGTCAACCGGGTCCGTGGGGGGGAAGAGTGGCACCCACGTGGTGAAGTCGGTCCCGACTGTTCGGACTGCCGCATAGGCCTCGACAGGGCCCGCGACCGGATCGAAGAGCGCGGCGGCGATCTGGTGGGTGGGGGCGACCGCCGTGGGGTAGTTGAAGGAGTCGATGTCGTTGCACGGCCCGGCCGGCCCAGTGTTGCCGGTGGCGCCCCTAGGGCCCCTGGGGCCCCTTTCGCCCCTTTCGCCCCTGTCGCCCTTGTCGCCCCGGCAGCGGTCGTCGTCGCCGCCGACCCGTACGGACTTCCCCTGGCTCGTGACGACGGTGCAGTCGTCCCCGCCCGACGGGCCGGCCACACTCACGCCGTCAGATGCCATGCCGCTCTGCGAAGCGGCAAGCGCGGGGCTCGTGATCCCCACAAGCGTGAGGACCAGCGAAGCGATGGTGCCGCCGGCCAGCAATGCACTGCGTCTGGGAAGCGGACCCAGAGAGGATCTGCTCCTGTTCTCAGAATTCATTCACTGCTCCTTTTGGAACCGGATTTTGGAACCCGGATCGAATGATGCACCGGAAGCGGGTTCGAGCTTCCCTCGAATTCTTCGGTTCACAGACGCAATGCCTTGAGAGCCTCGCGAAGCTATCAACAGGATGGCGTATTAAGCGAACACCAATGGGCGCATACGCGACAGCGAACCCGGAACCGCTTTCGGCGTGCCGTCACCGGGCTCGCAGGCCCAGTGCATAAGGTCGCCCGGTCCGACCCGGGAATGGTGATGCTATGAAGCCGTCCATCTGCCTCTGCATGATCGTCAAGAACGAGGCAAAAGTCATCGAGCGATGTCTCGCCTCCGTCCGTGACCTGGTGAGCACCTGGGTGATCTCGGACACCGGCTCGACCGACGGAACCCAGCAGCTGATCCGTACGGCACTGGATGGCATCCCGGGCGAGCTTCACGAGGAGCCCTGGGTCAACTTCGGCCACAACCGGACCCTGAACATCCAGCACGCCCGCGGCAAGGCCGACTATCTGCTCCTCATCGACGCCGACCTCGTGATCCGGCGGGACCGCCCCCTGCCCCGTCTGACCGCCGATTCCTACATGCTCCGGCACGAGGGCGCGACCGAGTACCGCATCAAGCGCCTGGTCCGTGGCGACATCCCCTGGCGCTACGAGGGCGTCACCCACGAGTACATCACCGCCGGCCAGCGGCACAGCCAGGTGAATCTCGACGCGCTCGTCATCGAGGACTTCGCGGACGGGGGCTCACGGCACGACAAGTTCGAGCGCGACGCGCGCCTGCTTGGCGCCGAGCTCGAGCGCGACCCCGCCAATTCACGCACGGTCTTCTATCTGGCGCAGACCATGCGCGACATGGACAACCACGACGAGGCAATCACTCTGTACGAGCGCCGCGCGGAGATGGGGGGCTGGCCCGAAGAGGTGTACTACGCGCTGTTGCAGGTCGGGGTCCTCAGAGCCGAATCCGACGACTGGCCGGGAGCCATGGACGCCTTTTCACGCGCCTGGGAGTCGCGTCCGCAACGGCTCGAAGCGTGTTACGAACTGGCCTCGCGGCTGCGCAGACTGGGCCGCTACCGTCTCGCGCACTCGATCGTCCGCGCCGGGCTCGGCCAGAAGCAACCGGGGGACCTGCTGTTCGTCCAGCCATGGGTGTATCGCTGGGGTCTGCTGTTCGAGTTCTCGATCACGGCCTACTGGGTGGGCGACTTCACCGGCTCGCTCCAGGCGTGTGACCGACTTCTGGCGATGCCCGACGTGCCCGACACCTATCGCGAGCAGACGCAAGCCAACCGCACATTCGCGGCCCAGCGGCTTGCGGCGATTCCCGAGCCGGCCACCAGATCCAGGGCAGCCAGGCGACAGCGGACGGGCTCGAAGAAACGCTGACAGCCGAGGCGCGGCGCCTACTGGACGGCGCCGTCCTCCTGCGTACGGTTCGCCTCGAGGCGGGCCTTGGCCTTGTCCACCTTGCCGACGATCTGCTCGGACATCGCGTCACGCTGCCTGCGCAGCAGTACGAAGCTGAGCGGCGCGGACAGGACGAGGGCGAGCAGGACGACCCAGACGAAGTTCGAGTCGCCAAGCCCCTTGGGTAGTACGCCCACCTGGACCAGGCCGCCGACGGCGACGAAGCACCCGATGAAGATGGCGAGGCGCATGGTGGTGTACCGGATCGCGGCGCTCGTCCTTGCAGCGGACACGGCGGGCCTTCTCTCTTCGTACGACAGGTCGTGCCCAACCAGTGAAGCACGGCCTGTAGTGCCCGCTCCAAGCGGGCATCAGAGCAGCGGGAGCAGCATCGTGATGTCGTCGCGGTCGTCACCGTCGGCCACCCGGATCGCGCCCGGCACCCGCCCGACCTCCTTGTAGCCGCAGGCCCCGTAGAAGCGGTCGACGCCGGTGCCGCCGCGGCAGGTGAGCCGTATCGCCTCGACGCCCTCGAAGCCGCGGGCCGCGTCGGCGGCCGCGGCCATCAGATCGCGGCCGTAGCCCGCGCCCTGGTGGCGCGGGTGGACCATGACCGTGTACAGCCAGACCCAGTGCAGCATCAGCCGGTGGGTGTTGTACGTGAAGAAGGCGGTGGCGGCGACGGCCCCCTCCTCGTCGTACCCCACGAGCAGCCGGGTGCGGCCCTCGGCCATCGAGGCCAGATGCCTCACAAGCTCGGGCCGTACGGCGTCGCGGTCGACCGGGGGAACGAAGCCGACCGCGCCGCCGGCGTTGGACACGTCGACCCAGAGCGCGAGGATCCCGTCCCGCAGGGCGGGGTCGACCGGCGGGTCGAGGTGGAACGTGAGACTCATCGGCGGTCAGACCCGCATGGGCTGCGGCGACTCGCGGCGGTCGGCGTCCGGGCCCGGGTACTCGCGGATGATCTCGTAGCGGGTGTTCCGCTCGACCGGGCGGAAGCCCGCGTCACGGATCAGGTCGAGGAGATCGTCGCGGGTCAGCTTGTTCGGCGTGCCGTAGTTGTCCGCGTCGTGCGTGATCTTGTACTCGACGACCGAGCCGTCCATGTCGTCCGCACCGTGCTGCAGGGCCAGTTGGGCGGTCTGCACACCGTGCATCACCCAGAAGACCTTGACGTGCGGGACGTTGTCGAAGAGGAGACGCGAGACCGCGAAGGTCTTCAGCGCCTCCGCGCCGGTCGCCATGGTCGTACGGGCCTGCAGGCGGTTGCGGACCTTGCCGTCCTGCATATCGACGAAGTCGTGCTGGTAGCGCAGCGGGATGAAGACCTGGAAGCCGCCGGTCTCGTCCTGCAGCTCACGCAGCCGCAGTACATGGTCGACGCGGTGGCGGGGCTCCTCGATGTGCCCGTACAGCATCGTGCACGGGGTCTTGAGACCCTTCTCGTGCGCGAGCCGGTGGATGCGCGACCAGTCCTCCCAGTGGGTGCGGTGGTCGACGATGTGCTGCCGGACCTCCCAGTCGAAGATCTCGGCGCCGCCGCCGGTCAGCGATTCCAGGCCGGCCTCGATCAGCTCGTCGAGGATCTCGGACGCGGACAGGCCGGAGATGGTCTCGAAGTGGTGGATCTCGGTGGCCGTGAACGCCTTCAGGGAGACGTCCGGCAGGGCCTTCTTGAGCTCGCTGAGGGAGCGGGGGTAGTAGCGCCACGGCAGGTTGGGGTGGAGCCCGTTGACGATGTGCAGCTCGGTGAGGTTCTCGCCCTCCATCGCCTTGGCGAGGCGGACGGCCTCCTCGATGCGCATGGTGTACCCGTCCTTCTCGCCCGGCTTGCGCTGGAACGAGCAGTACGCGCACGACGCGGTGCACACATTCGTCATATTGAGGTGGCGGTTGACGTTGAAGTGGACGACGTCACCGTTCTTGCGCGTACGCACCTCGTGCGCGAGGCCGCCGAGCCACGCGAGGTCGTCCGACTCGTAGAGGGCGATGCCGTCCTCGCGAGTCAGCCGCTCCCCGGCCCGGACCTTCTCCTCCAGCTCGCGCTTGAGCCCTGCGTCCATGAACGGCCGCCTCCCATACTTCTGTGAATCAAACCCCACACACCGTACTCCCCCACCCTTCGGGCGAGGGGACCCCCCACTGACGCTCCGCGTCAGCCTTCTTCGGGCAGATCCCCGACCCGGTTTTCCCACTTGGTGGAGAGCACGATGGTGGTACGCGTACGGGACACACCCCTGGTCCCGGACAGCCGGCGGATCGTCTTCTCCAGACCGTCCACGTCGCTCGCCCGCACCTTGAGCATGTACGAGTCGTCGCCGGCGATGAACCAGCAGTCCTCGATCTCGGCGAGGTCCTTCAGCCGGCGCGCCACGTCCTCGTGGTCGGCGGCGTCGGAGAGCGAGATGCCGATCAGAGCGGTGACGCCGAGGCCGAGCGAGGCGGCGTCCACGGTGGCGCGGTAGCCGGTGATGACGCCTGCGGCCTCGAGGCGGTTGATGCGGTCGGTGACGGAGGGCCCGGAGAGCCCGACGAGCCGGCCGAGCTCGGCGTACGAGGCCCTGCCGTTCTCTCTGAGGGCCTGGATGAGCTGCCTGTCCACCGTGTCCATATACCTGGACCCTTCCATTGTTCAGCGATCACGCAAGTTTACATAGAAATCTAAGGCATACATGGCGGATACCCTGTAAATCTTTCACCGTGAGCTTCAGCGTGTACATGCGCTAGTCACCCCGAGAGCCACCCAGCTCTCCCTTCCAACGGCGGTACAGCTGATGTGGCACGCCCGCCGCGTCCAGCACCCGACCCGCGACGAAGTCCACCAGATCCTGGATGTGCGTCGCCCCCGCGTAGAACGCCGGCGAGGCGGGCAGCACCACGGCGCCCGCCTCGTCCAGCGTCACCAGATGCTTGAGGGTCTGCCCGCTCAACGGGGTCTCCCGCACCGCGACCACGAGCTTGCGCCGCTCCTTGAGTGTCACGCTCGCCGCCCGCTGCAACAGGTCCTTCGAGAGCCCGAGCGCCACCCCGGCCACACACGCCGTCGACGCCGGGACGATCAGCATTCCCTTGACGGGATACGAACCGGACGACGGCCCGGCGGCCAAGTCCCCGGCGCCCCAGTGCCGTACGTCCTCGACATTGACGCGGAAGGTGTAAGACTTCCCGTCGGCTCCCCGCGTCAGCCACTCCCGCAGGTCCTCGCGCCAGTGCGCGTCCCGGAACGCGATGCCCGTCTCGTCCAGCAGCGTCAGCCGCGAAGCACGGCTGACCACCAGGTCCACGCTCTCGCCCGCGGCCAGCAGCCCGCGCAGCACGGCGGCGGCGTACGGCGTCCCGGACGCACCGGACACTCCCACCACCCACGGCTGACGGCTCTTCACTTCTCCTGGCTCCACACGGCTGACCTTATCCGGCGGCCGGTGGCCGGAACTGAGTAAGGTGCCCGGGACGTTCTCAGGGGTGGGAGCACAAGCGCAGGGGGCCGCGATGACACACACAGATCCCACCTGGAGCCGGACCGCCCGTGCCAAGGCGGCAGCAGCGCTGATGCTCAGCTGGGTGGCGCTGCTGTGGGCGCTGGAAGCGGTCGATGTGGCGAGCGGCCACTCGCTGGACGCGTACGGCGTCACGCCGCGCGAGGTCGGCGAGCTGGGCGACATCGTGCCGTCGGCGTTTCTCCACTTCGGCTTCGCCCATGTCGCGGCCAACAGCGTGCCGCTGCTGATCTTCGGCTTCCTCGCCGCGCTCGGCGGCATCCGCCGCTTCCTGGCCGTGGTTGCCATGATCATCGTGGTGGACGGGCTCGGGGTCTGGCTGGTCTCCCCGGCGAACACTGTCACGGCGGGCGCATCCGGCGTCGTCTTCGGACTCTTCGGCTACCTGCTGGTGCGCGGCTTCGTGGACCGCAAACCCCTCGACATCGGCATCGGCCTGGTGATCGGCGCCCTCTGGGGCAGCACGATCCTGCTCGGGATATCCCCGTCCAACACCTCGGTCAGCTGGCAGGGCCACCTGTTCGGGCTGGTGGCGGGCGCGGCCGCAGCGTTTGTGTTCCGCAGCAGGACGCCCGCTCACCGGGCGAGGCTCACACGCTGAGTCCGCGCACCAG
This sequence comes from Streptomyces sp. NPDC000880, assembly GCF_053599675.1. Lineage (NCBI taxonomy): Bacteria > Bacillati > Actinomycetota > Actinomycetes > Kitasatosporales > Streptomycetaceae > Streptomyces > Streptomyces sp. NPDC000880. The sequence goes on from NZ_JBSFMS010000022.1 coordinate 42,388, forward strand.
CAGGTCCAGCAGGGCACACGCGAAGAGGGCGATCCCGATGAAGCCGTTGACGGTGAAGAAGGCGCGGTTGAGGCGGGACAGGTCGTCCGGCCGCACGATCGTGTGCTCGTAGAGGAACGCCGACACGACGATCAGCAGACCCGCCCAGAAGAACCCGCCCGCGCCCGTGGTCAGTCCGTACCAGACCAGCAGAACCGTGGTCACGGCGTGGGACGCGCGCGCCCCGTACAGCGCCGCCGGGACGCCGAAGCGGGCCGGCACCGACAGCACACCGTGGGCGCGGTCGGCATCGACGTCCTGGCAGGCGAAGATCAGGTCGAAGCCGCCGATCCAGATGCCGACCGCGAGGCCGAGGATCACCGCGTCCCAGGACCACTGCCCGGTGATCGCGATCCACGCGCCGACCGGGCCCATGGCCTGGGCGAGGCCGAGGATGGCGTGCGGGAAGTTCGTGAACCGCTTGCCGTACGGATAGACCACCATCGGGATCACCGCGATCGGAGCGAGCGCGAGACACAGGGGGTTCAGCGCGGCCGCGGCGCCCAGGAAGACGACGACCGCGATCAACGCGCCGGTCCAGGCGGACTTCACGGAGACCGCACCGGTGACGAGCTCACGCCCGGCGGTACGGGGATTACGGGCGTCGATCTCGCGGTCGATGATCCGGTTGCAGGCCATCGCGAACGTACGCAGCCCGACCATGGCGATCGTCACCAGGAGCAGCCGCCCCCAGTGGATGTTCCTGTCGAACTGGAACATCGCGGTGAGGGAGGCGATGTACGCGAAAGGCAGCGCGAAGACCGAGTGCTCGATCATCACCAGCCGGAGGAAGGCCTTGGTCCTGCCCGGACCCGGTACCGCTGCGGCGGACGCGCTCACAGTCCGTACTCCGGTTCATCCCCGCAGAGGCGGACAAACCCCGGCTCCGCGCTGCCGTTCTGCATGGTCGGCCTTCGCCTCACAGCCCGTACTCCTTCCAACGACGGGTCACCCGTTCGGATGTCTCCGGGTCGGACTCGACCATGTTGGGCCAGCCGCCGTCCCGGACGTACCCCTCCTCGGGGAGCTTCTTCGTCGCGTCGATGCCCGCCTTGCCACCCCAGAACTGCTGGTACGAGGCGTGGTCGAGATGGTCGACCGGGCCCTCCACCACCGTGAGGTCACGGGCGTAGTCCGTGTTGCCGAGCGCGCGCCACGAGACCTCATGCAGATCGTGGACGTCGCAGTCCGCGTCCACCACCACGATCAGCTTCGTCAGCGACATCATGTGCGCACCCCAGATCGCGTGCATGACCTTCTGCGCGTGCTTCGGGTACTTCTTGTCGATCGAGACGATCGCGCAGTTGTGGAAGCCGCCCGACTCGGGCAGGTGGTAGTCCACGATGTCCGGCACGATGATCTTGAGCAGGGGCAGGAAGAAACGCTCCGTCGCGCGTCCCAGCGGCCCGTCCTCCGTCGGCGGGCGGCCCACCACGATCGACTGGAGCAGCGGGCGCTTGCGCATCGTCACACAATCGATGGTCAGCGCCGGGAAGGGCTCCTGCGGGGTGTAGAAGCCGGTGTGGTCTCCGAACGGGCCCTCCGGCAGCATCGTTCCCGGCTCCAGCCAGCCCTCGATCACGACCTCGGCCTGCGCGGGCACCTGCAGCGGGACCGTCTTGCAGTCGACCATCTCGATCCGCTTGCCCTGTACGAAGCCCGCGAAGAGGTACTCGTCGATGTCGCCGGGCAGCGGTGCGGTCGACGCGTACGTCACCGCGGGCGGGCAGCCGAAGGCGATCGCGACCGGCAGCCGCTCACCGCGCTTGGCTGCCACCTGGTAGTGGTTGCGGCTGTCCTTGTGGATCTGCCAGTGCATGCCGATGGTGCGCCGGTCGTGGCGCTGGAGGCGGTACAGACCGAGGTTGCGCACCCCCGTCTGAGGGTGCTTGGTGTGGGTCAGGCCCAAGTTGAAGAAGGACCCGCCGTCCTCGGGCCAGGTGAACAGCGCCGGCAGCTGGTCCAGGTCGACGTCGTCACCGCGCAGGACGACCTCTTGCACCGGCGCGTCCTTCACCTTCTTCGGCGGTACGTGGACCATCGTGCCGAGCTTCCCGAACGCCTCGCGCACGCCGACGAAGCCGTGCGGGAGCTCCGGCTTGAGCAGCCCGCCGATCTTGTCGCTGATCTCCGAGTAGGACTTGAGGCCGAGCGCCTTGAGAAGCCGGCGGTCCGTGCCGAAGACGTTCATCGCGAGCGGCATCGCCGACCCGCGCACGTTCTCGAAGAGCAGAGCCGGGCCGCCCGCCTTGTTCACGCGGTCGACGATCTCCCCGACCTCCAGATACGGATCGACCTCGGCCTTGATGCGCTTGAGGTCTCCCTCGCGCTCCAGCGCCCGGAGCAGGGAGCGAAGATCGTCATAAGCCATGCCCCCCAGTATCGGCCACCGACTACCCTGGACCTGTCACCGGGGCCGCAGCCAGGCCCGCCACCGTGCTTGGGGAGACCCGCTCCACGATGCTCAGGTACCTGCCGTTCATTCTGATTCTGGCGCTGACGATCTACGCCTTCATCGACTGCCTCAACACCCCTGAGGAAGAGGTCAAGCACCTGCCCAAGGTCGTCTGGGTGCTGATCATCCTCATCTTCACGATCGTCGGCCCTGTCGTCTGGCTGGTCGCGGGCAAGCAGCGCCATGCGGTGCCCGGCTCACGGAGTTCGGCCGGCCCGCGCGGCTGGGTCGCGCCCGACGACAACCCCGACTTCCTGCGGTCCCTCAAGGACGAGAAGAAGAAGCAGGACGGGGACGACCAGTCCTGATGGAGCTGCGCCTGCTGGTCACCTTCGAGCAGGTCGCCACTGTCCTCAGCTTCACGCAGGCGGCCGCCGAGCTGAAGTACGCCCAGTCCAGCGTCACCAGCCAGATCCGATCACTGGAGACCTCGCTCGGCACGGAGCTCTTCGACCGGCTCGGCTGGTGCTGGTCTGTGCGCCCGCACACGCGCTCGCCGGGGCGGCGAAGCTCGCGACCGCCGATCTGGCACAGGTGCAGCTGGTGGGTACGGAGCCGGGCGGCCCGTACCGCGATCTGTTCGAGGACGAGCTGCGCGAGCGCACTGGCGCTCCCCCGCCCTTCATGGAGTTCGGCACGATCGAGGCGACCAAGCGGGGCGTGGCCGGCGGGCTGGGAGTGACGCTGCTGCCGCATATGACGGTACGTCAGGAACTGGCGTCGGGGACGCTCGTCGCGCTGCCCTGGGAGCCGCCGTTCCAGCTGCACACACAGGTGGCGTGGCGGGAGGGGAAGCGGCTGCCACGCCATGTGCGGCTGTTCATCGACGAGACGGTGCGGCTGGTACGGGAGCAGGAGTCGGCGAAGTAGCCACCGTACGGGGCGCCTTGGCGAGGTTGACCTTGAGACTCGCGAGCACGATCAGCGGGACGCCGAGCGCCTGAACGAGGCCGATGTGGTGCCCGTACACCGCCCAGTCGGCGACCATCGCGACGGCCGGGTAGGTGAAGGCGAGCACGGCGATCTTCGCGGTGGGCAGCTTCTGGTACGCGGCGCACATCAGGACGTACATCAGGCTGGTGTGGATCAGGCCGAGCCCCACCAGCCACGCGAAGCCACTCCCCAGTCCGCTCGCGGCGGTGAAGTCGGCGAAGGGCAGCAGCAGCGGGATGCCGACCAGGACCTGGACGAGGGCGACAAGGTGGGGGCGTACGCCGCTCACCCGCTTGGTGATCACGGTCGAGATCGCGTAGAAGAGCGCGGCGGGGAGCGCGAGGCCGAGGCCGGACAGGGAGCCGGGATCGGCGGGGCTCACCCCCGAGACGAGGACAAGACCGGCGAAGGCCACCACGAGCCAACCGGGCTTGGCGGCGGTCAGCCGCTCGCGGAAGAGGGACGCTACGAGCGGGCCACCGGCCGGTCCACGAGCCAGTGGGCGTCCTGCCGATGGGCCGATCGGCCCGGCCGATGACGTACGTTCGGATGGTGAGCGCCATGGAGTACGCGAAGTGGCTGACGACAGCCGTCGAGGAGGCCCGGTCCGGGCTCGCCGAGGGCGGGATTCCGATCGGAGCCGCGCTGTACGGGGCGGACGGGGCCCTGCTGGGGCGCGGGCGCAATCGGCGGGTGCAGGACGGCGATCCGTCGATCCATGCGGAGACCGCGGCCTTCCGCGCCGCCGGGAGACGGCGCTCGTACCGGGGTACGACGATGGTGACGACCCTCTCGCCCTGCTGGTACTGCAGTGGTCTGGTCCGGCAGTTCGGGATTTCGCGGGTGGTGGTCGGCGAGGCGGAGACCTTCCGCGGAGGGCACGACTGGCTGGCCGAACACGGCGTGGAGGTCGTGCTGTTGGACGACGCCGAGTGCAAGGGCCTGATGCGTGACTTTATCCGGGCCAACCCCGAACTGTGGAGTGAGGACATCGGTGACTGACCCCAGGATTCCCACCATTGACCTGCGCCTCTGGCTCTCCGCGGACCGGGCCGCCCGCGCCCGGATCGCGGAGAGTGTCGACCAGGCCCTGCGGACCGCCGGCTTCCTGCTGGTCACCGGGCACGGAGTCGATCCGGGGCTGCGCGGCGAGATCCGGGCCGCGGCACGGGACTTCTTCCGGCTTCCGGACCAGGAGAAGGAGCCGTATGCCGTGAAGGTCGGCGGGCGCGGCTGGCTGGGTCCTGGCGCGGAGGCCAATGCGTACGCGGAAGGGACCGAGACTCCCCCGGACCTGAAGGAGTCGCTGTCCTTCGCCGCGGAGGACCCGACCGGCGACCCGGCGGTCGACGCCGAGTGGTTCCTGCCCAACACCTGGCCCGCCGAGGTGCCGCACCTGAGGGACCTGGTGGAGACCTACCTCGCCGCTATGCGCGCCCTCTCCGGCCAGCTGCTTGAGCTCCTCGGCGTCGCGCTGGGCGAGCCCGAGGACTTCTTCACCCGGCACACCACACACCCGACCTGGGGCTTCAACGTCAACTGGTACCCGGGCCGGGACCGGGTGGGCGACCCGCAGCCGGGCCAGTTCCGCATCGGCCCGCACACCGACTTCGGCACCGTCACCGTCCTCGACCGCCAGGCGGGCAAAGGCGGGCTCCAGGTCTTCACGGACCCCGCGGACGGAGGCGCCGGCTGGGAGGACGCGCCGTACGACCCGGAGGCCTTCACCATCAACATCGGCGATCTGATGGCCCGCTGGACGGGCGACCGGTGGCGCTCGGGCCGCCACCGGGTGCTGCCGCCGCCGGCGGACGTACCGGCCGAGGAGCTGATCTCGCTGGTGTACTTCTACGAGTGCGATCCGGGCACGGCCGTCCGGGGCATCAATTCGCACACGTATCTGCGGGCCCAGCTCGACGCGATCACGGCCGGCTGACGTACTGGTCCCGCAGTTCCTGCCAGCGCCCCGGCGTCCACTGCGCCCAGTCCGCGGCCGTCATCGGGTGCCCGTCCAGCGCGTCGGCCAGCAGCTCGAAGTGGTGGTGCCAGCCCGCCAGGCGGTCAAGACGCAGCTCGTCCGTACCGCGGAACTCATTGGTGAAGCGGACCACCGTGCCGTCGGTGCTCGACCGCGAGCCGAACGGCTCCAGGTGGAAGCGGATCCGGTCGCGGACGCTGACCGTGTACTCGGCGACCCGGCGCATGTCCCAAGCGGTGACCGTGCCCTCGGCGACCGTGTGGCGGCCCTGCGGATCAGCGTAGAGCCGGCGCAGGGTGACCGCCCCGCCGATGCGCGGCTCCAGGACGTCGGCGGCGGCGAGCCAGGTCGGCAGGCCCTCCGGCGTGGCGACGGCGGCCCAGACCCGGATCACCGAGTGGGGCAGCCGCAGCTCGAAGTGGAGCAGGTGTACGCCGCCGTCCCGGGTCTCGCTGGTGCCATGACGGATGACTACGGTCATGGCACCAGCCTCGCTCCGGGGCTACCGGGCCGCTACTTCACGCCCGCGTAGGAGTGCAGGCTGTTCACAAAGATGTTCACCCCGTAGTAGTTGAAGAGGAAGCAGGCGAAGGCGACAAGACCGATGTACGCGGCCTTGCGGCCCTTCCAGCCCGCCGTCGCGCGGGCGTGCAGATACGCGGCGTAGGCGACCCAGGTGATGAAGGACCAGACCTCCTTGGCGTCCCAGCCCCAGTAGCGGCCCCAGGCGTCACCGGCCCAGATCGCACCGGCGATGATCGTGAAGGTCCACAGCGGGAAGACCGCGGCGTTGATGCGGTACGAGAACTTGTCCAGGCTCGCCGCGGCGGGCAGCCGCTCCAGCACGGAGCGGGCGAAGGGGCCCGGGTTGCCCCCGCGGGCGAGCTTGTTCTCGTACGAGTCACGGAACAGGTAGAGCAGCGTGCCGACCGCACCGAGGTAGAAGACCGCGCCGCAGAAGATCGCGGTGGAGACATGGATCCACAGCCAGTACGAGTGCAGGGCCGGGACCAGCTGGTCGCTCGCCGTGTACAGCCAGGTGACGGCGACGCCCAGGTCGAGCAGGACCGTGGTGACCAGCGGCAGGCCGATCCAGCGGACGGGCTTCTTCGCGACCAGGAAACCGAGGTACGCGCCGACCGCCACCGTGGAGAACGTGGTGGAGAACTCGTACATGTTGCCCCAGGGGGCGCGCTGCACGGCCACCGCGCGGGTGACGACCGCGGCCGCCTCGATGAGAAAGGCCAGCACGGTCAGCGAGACGGCGATCCGCCCGTACAGATCGCCCTTGACAGTGCCGCCCGCCGCGCCGGGCCCGTCCGGGACGTCCCGGGTGCCGGCCGCCGAGCGAGTGACGATCTTCGGCCTCTCCAGTACGGCGGTGCCCCCGCCCCGCTGCTTCACCTGGACCTTCACCGCGGGAGCCGCGGTAGCCGTCCCGGCGCCGGTCAGCGCGGCGGCCGTGCGGCCGACCTTGCTGCGGCTGCCGAAGACCCATTCCGCGATGTGCGCCAAGAACGCCAGCGTGAAGACGGCCATCGAGGCATAGATCAGCGAATTGCTGAACTGAGCCAGATCTGTGTTGGTAGCGGCGGCGAGAGTCACTTCTCAGCCCCTTCGGCAGGTACGTCTGAGGGATCGGGCGCCGTCGGCGCCTTGGAGTTGAGGGTTGCGGCCAGGTCCGCGAGCTCTTCGGGCAGCTTCGGGGACTCGCTGCGGCCGAGCCCCGCCATTTCGACGACGGTGACGCCGTCCGTGCCCGTCACGGCCCGGACCCAGACCCGGCGGCGCTGAATGAACAGCGAGCCGACGAGGCCGGCGATGGCGCAGATCGCACCGGTCAGAGCCCAGCCGCTGGCGGGCTGCTGCGAGACCTGGAACCCGGCCCACTCCTTCACTTCCTTCTCGAAGGTGATGGAGCCCGCGCCGTCCGGCAGGGTCATCTTCTCGCCGGGCATCAGCCGTGCCTTGAGGATCTGGCCGTGCGCGTCCTTGAACTGGGTCAGCTTGCCGGTGTCGAGCTGGTACACGTTCTGCGGCAGGCCCGCGTCGACGCCCAGGCTGCCGTGGTACCCGGTGATCGCGAGCACCGGGAACTCGAGGCCGGGGAACTGCGAGAACATGTCGCCCTTGCCCGCGCCGCCGAAGGTCGGCACGAAGAACGCCTGGAAACCCAGCTGGTCCTTCTTGCCGTTCTTGTCGCGGTAGCCGTCCATCACCTTGATCGCGCCGGTCGAGGTGACGTTTTTGTCGATCGGCAGCAGTGGCACCGCGCCGTTGAAGACGACGTTGCCCCTGCCGTCCCGGACGGTGACGACAGGCGCGTATCCGTGCGAGAGCAGATAGATCTTGGTGCCGTCGATGACCAGGGGCTTGTTCACCTGGATGACGGACTTCGTATCCGGGCCGCCGCCCTTGGAGTAGGTGACGTCGGCCTCGAAGGTACGCGGGGTGCCGCGCTGCGGGCCGCCCTTTTGGTACGTGCCCGTGAAGGCGTCCAGCCGGAAGCTGAACGGCGCGAGATCGTCCGTGCTGAACAGCGATCCGGACTTGAAGTCGTCGTACTGCGTGAGAGTGTTGGAGAAGCCGTCGCCCTCCACGATCAGCTTGCCGCCCTCGGACTTGAAGAGCTGGCCGGCGGCGAAGGCCACCAGCATCACGATCAGGGCAATGTGGAAGAGGAGGTTGCCGGCTTCACGCAGATAGCCCTTCTCTGCGGCGACCGCGTTACCGACGGTGTGGGCGCGGAAGCGGCGCTTCTTCAGCATCGCGAGCGCTGCCTCGCGCACCTGCTCGGGACCGGTGTCGGTGCGCCAGGTGGTGTACGCGGGCAGCCGGGTCAGGCGGCCGGGGGCGCCCGGCGGGCGGCTGCGCAGCTGGCCGACGAACTGCCAGGAGCGCGGCACGATGCAGCCGATGAGCGAGACGAACAGCAGGATGTAGATCGCCGAGAACCAGACCGAGCTGTAGACGTCGAAGAACTGCAGCTTCTCGAAGACCGGCGTCCAGAACTTGTTGTTGTCCTTGAACGTCTGCACCTTGAGCTCGTCCACGCTGTTCTGCGGAATGAGCGAGCCGGGGATCGCTCCGAGAGAGAGCAGGAACAGCAGGATCAGCGCGACTCGCATGGAGGTCAGCTGCCGCCAGAACCAGCGGGCCCAGCCGATGACCGAGAGGGAGGGACCGCCGAGGAGCTCTTCCTTGGGGGCGGTGGAGAGCTGCGCACCGGCCGCGCCGAGGTCCTGCCCTGTTTCCTTCCCCGTGTCCTGCTTCTCAGCCGCTGTTTCTTGAGCCGCCGTCTCTTGAGCCTCTGCCTTGTGAGCCTCTGCCTCTGTCTTGCTCATCGAACTAGATCCCCACCGTGAAGCCGTTGGACCAGACCTGCATCTCCTGCACGAGGCTGTCCCAGACCCCGGTCAGCATCAGCAGACCGGTCGCGATCATCATGATGCCGCCGATCCGCATCACCCAGGCGTAGTGACGCTTGACCCAGCCGAACGCGCCGAGCGCCTTGCGGAAGGCCACCGCCGCGAGCACGAAGGGCAGTCCGAGACCGATGCAGTACGCGACGGTCAGTATGGCCCCCCGGCCCGCGCTGGCCTGCTCGGCGGCGAGGGCGGTCACGGAGGCGAGCGTCGGTCCGATGCACGGCGTCCAGCCGACGCCGAACAGCGCGCCGAGCAGCGGCGCGCCCACAAGCCCGCTCACCGGCCGCTTGTGGATGCGGAATTCGCGCTGGGTGAGCCAGGGCATCAGTCCCATGAAGAACACGCCCATAAGGATCATCAGGCCCCCGAGAACCTTGCTGAGGATCTCCTTCTGCCCCTGCAGGGTCGAGCCGAAGTAGCCGAAGAGCGCGCCGCCGGAGACGAAGACGGCGGTGAAGCCGACGACGAAGAGGGAGGCTCCCGCGACCATCCGGCCGCGCTTGGCCTCCGCCAGGTCAGTACCGCTGACTCCGGTGACGTACGAGAGATAGCCGGGTACGAGCGGCAGCACACAGGGTGAGAAGAAGGAAACCAGGCCGCCCAGTACGGCGATGGGCAGGGCGAGGATCAGCGCCCCGCCGAAGACCGTCGCGTTCACCGGTATTCACCAACGTCCACAGGATCACTTCTCCGCGATCAACGGATCGATGATCTTGTGGAGTTCTTCGCCGTCGAGCGCCTTCAGCGAGCGGGCCGCGATCTTCCCCTCGCGGTCGAGCACGACCGTGGAGGGAATGGTCTGCGGGTTGAGGCTGCCCTTGGGGAAGCCATTGACGATCAGCTTGCCCATCGGGTCGTACAGGCTGGGATAGCCGACCTTGTAGTCCTTCTCGAAGGCGATCGCCGGGCCCTTGTTGGCATCGCGGGTATTGATCCCGACGAACTCCACGCCCTTGGCCTTGGTCTCCTCGGCGACCTTGGCGAAATGCGGGGCCTCGGCGCGGCAGGGCGGGCACCAGGAGCCCCAGACGTTCATCACGACGACCTTGCCCTTGAGGTCGGCGACGTCAAGCTGCTTGCCTTCGAGGGTCTCGCCGGAGAGCTTGTTGGGGGCCGCGCGCTTCCCCTTCGCGGCGGTGGAGATGCCGCCGGTGTTGGTGACGAAGTTGGTGCCGCCGCCACCGCCGGACTTCCCGCCGCCCCCGCTGCTGCAGGCCGACAGGGTGAGCGCGCCGACGGCGACCAGGCCGGTCAGCAGGGCAGCGCGGGGGGCACGGCTAAGGCTCATGTGAAAAGTTTCGCATGGCCGTTCCGGAGATCTTTCCGCGCCCCCCTGGGTGCCCGTAAGGCCCGATGTCAGTCCCGCTTAAGGAACCCGTTGCCGGGGCTTCCTCGAGGAACCCTTTCTCACACCGCCTTGAGGAAAGTTTTCCAGCCGCCCGCCGGGGACTGGCCGACCTCGAGCGTACGGAGTTTGGCGAGCACCTGCGGATCCTGGACATCAAGCCAGTCACAGAACTGCCGGAAGGAGACGAGCCGTACGTCCTTCTTGCCGGCCATGCCCTTGAGTGCCTCCTCGACGGCGTCCATGTAGATGCCGCCGTTCCACCGCTCGAAGTGGTTGCCTATGAAGAAGGGCGCGCGATTGGACTCGTAGGCGCGGCTGAATCCGGCGAGGTACGCCTCGGTGGCCTGCTTCTTCCAGCGGGGATAACGCTCGGGCATGCCCTGGGTCGAATTCTGCGACTGATTGGCGAGCATGTTGTAGTCCATCGAGAGGACTTCGAAGGAACGCCCGGGGAACGGCACCTGCTGCAGCGGCAGATCCCACAGGCCCTGGCGCTTCTGGGGCCACTCCTGCTGACCGCCGGGCGAACTTGCGTCGTAGCGCCAGCCGAGCTTCCTCGCGGTGGGCAACAGTTTGTCCTGGCCGAGCAGGCAGGGAGTGCGGGCGCCGACGAGTTCCTTGCGGTAGTCGAAGGGCAGCGGATCGATGTCCTGCCAGCCACTGTTCGTACGCCAGTGGGTGACGAACGACACAGCTTGGTCTATCTCGTTCCGCCAGTCCGCGGGCGTCCAGTTGCCCACCGAACCGGAGCCGGCGCAGAAATGCCCGTTGAAGTGCGTGCCCATCTCATGACCGTCGAGCCATGCCTGGCGTATGTACTTCAGCGTCTCCTTGATGTGACCGTCCGTGAGATAACCGATGTCGGACGCGCCGATGCCATTGTTCGGCGGGCGGTAGAGCGTCTTCTTGGACTCGGGAAGCAGGTAGACCCCGGAGAGAAAAAAGGTCATCGTCGCGTTGTGGTTCTTGGCGAGTTCGAGGAAGCGCGGGAAGAGGCCATTACCGACCTCGCCCGCGCCGTCCCAGGAAAAGATCACGAATTGCGGCGGCGTCTGTCCCGGTTCGAGGGGCTCGGGCCGCTCCGGCTGATTGGGCTGCTTTCCCGTGTCGGACGTGGAGCCGTCACCTATGAGCCGGCCCTCACCCTTGGAGGGGGAGGGGCTGCCGCCGTTACCCTTGCCGACACCCCCGTCATGTCCGGTCTGTCCAGCTCTGTTCTGTTCGGGCAGGCCGCAGCCCGCGACTCCGATCGCGGCTGCGGCCCCAAGTCCCGCCCCGAGCAAGCCCCTTCGGCTGATGTCTCGCATATCGTCCCCATCCGCGCTCTCTTGGTCGGGAGAGCCATCCAAACCGCTACCGGCTTAGATGCCGTGCGGAGGACGGGGGTTCCGGGGACTCGCGCCTTCTCCGATGAGGATTCAGGAGGAACCGGCCGGCCGGCTACGCACCGAATGCTTTGGCCTTGCCCTTCACGGGCTTTGCACCCGCGAGAAGATGCGCCGGAACAAGATCGCGCGCGGGCTCGGAGTAGCCGACGGAGACAATCCGGTCGCCCTGATACGTGAACGTGGTCAGCGACGCGAGCGTGCACTGCCGGCGGCGCGGGTCGTGCCACAGCCGACGCCGCTCGACGAAACTCCGCACGATCCAGATCGGCAGCTGGTGGCTGACGCAGACCGCCTCGTGCCCGCGGGCCGCGTCCCGCGCGGCGCCCAGCGCGCCCATCATCCGTACGACCTGATCGACGTACGGCTCCCCCCAGGACGGGCGGAACGGGTTGGTCAGATGCTTCCAGTTGGCCGGCTTGCGCAGCGCGCCGTCGCCCACCCCGAAGGTCTTGCCCTCGAAGACATTGGCCGCCTCGATCAGCCGCTCGTCGGTGTCGAGGGTGAGGCCGTGGCTCTTGGCGACGGGGGCGGCGGTCTCCTGGGCGCGCTCCAGCGGGGAGGCGACGACATGGGTGATGTCACGGTCCGCGAGATGCTCGGCGACCCGGTCGGCCATCTGGCGGCCGAGTTCAGAGAGGTGGTAGCCCGCCCGGCGGCCGTAGAGGACGCCGTCGGGGTTCTCTACCTCGCCGTGCCGCACCAGATGGACGACGGTGATCTCGCTGTCCGGGCTGCCCTCGCCGTTGGCGCTGCTTTCGCTGCTCAGGATGCTCTCGCTCATGCTGTTCTCGCTCATGCCGATGCCTCCGTCGCCTCGGCGGCGGCCCGGGCGGCGGCCGGCAGCGCGGCGGCGATCCGCTCGATCGCCCGCTCGTCGTGGGCCGTGGAGACGAACCAGGACTCGAAGGCGGACGGCGGGAGATAGACGCCCTGGGAGAGCATCGCGTGGAAGAAGGCGGTGAAGCGGAAGGACTGCTGCCGCTTGGCGTCCTCGTAGTTCCTGACGTCGGCGCCGGTGAAGAAGACGGAGAACATGTTGCTCGCCGTCTGCAGCCGGTGGGCCACGCCCTCCTTGCCGAGCGCGTCCTTCACCAGAGCCTGGATCTCGGCCGAGACCGCGTTGACCTTCTCGTACGCGGCGTCGTCGAGCAGCCGCAGCTGCGCGAGCCCGGCGGCGGTGGCGACCGGGTTACCGGACAGGGTCCCCGCCTGGTAGACGGGCCCGCTGGGTGCGAGGTGCGCCATGATGTCCGCGCGGCCGCCGAATGCCGCGGCGGGGAAGCCGCCGCCCATCACCTTGCCGAAGGTCATCAGGTCGGGCGCGACGCCATCGACGCCGTACCAGCCGGCCTTCGACGTACGGAAGCCGGTCATGACCTCGTCAGAGATGTACAGCGCGCCGTTCCTCTCGCAGGCCGACTTGAGCCCCGCGTTGAAGCCCGGCCGCGGCGGCACGACGCCCATGTTGCCCGGCGACGCCTCCGTGATCACACAGGCGATCTCGCCCGGGTGCGCGTGGAAGGCCTCGTGCACCGCTTCCAAATCGTTGTACCGCAGGACGATCGTGTCCCCGGCCTGCGCGCCCGTGACCCCCGGGGTGTCCGGCAGCCCGAGAGTCGCCACTCCCGAGCCGGCCGCGGCGAGCAGCGCGTCGACATGACCGTGGTAGCAGCCGGCGAACTTCACGACCTTGGCCCGGCCGGTGAAGCCGCGGGCGAGCCGGATCGCGGACATCGTCGCTTCCGTACCGCTGGAAACCAGCCGTACCTGCTCGACCGGCTCGATCCGGGCCACGATTTCCTCGGCGAGTGCGACCTCGCCCTCGCCGGGCGTGCCGAAGGAGGTGCCACGGGCGACCGCCGCCTGCACCGCATCGATGACGGCGGGGTGGGAGTGGCCGAGAATCATCGGCCCCCACGAGCAGACGAGGTCGACATACTCGCGGCCGTCCGCGTCGGTGAGGTACGGGCCGGTACCGGACACCATGAAGCGGGGCGTACCGCCCACGGCTCGGAAGGCACGGACGGGGGAGTTCACGCCGCCGGGCGTCACAAGGGACGCGCGGTCGAACAGCTTCTGGGAAACTGGGGCTTCGTATGGATACGCCACTTTGGTCCTGATCTGCGATTCGGATGTACGGGGGGCCGGGACGGAGGATCTCGGCCACCGGTGAGCAGGGAGCGCGGTCTCCTCGTATTACGAAAGGGCGTCACCCCTCTCGCGTCTGCGAAACTGGGGCGACATAGGGAAAGCTCACGGAATCCATGGTGTCAGAGGCCCCGACGTTCTTGCCGAGTGGTGTTTCACAGCACGTTCGTGGGGGAGGTCACTGTCACGATGATCGGGTTGCGCGGCGGGGGCTGCGAGTGGTCGGGTGGAGATATGCATCGCGGTGGCGGACTGGGCGAGGGGACCGACGACCTGGGTCCTGAGCCTGCCCGGCGGGGAAAGCACCGGCGACACGACGCGGACCGGGATGAGCCCACGGGAAGCAGGAGCGGCCGGGTGGGGGTGACCTACAAGTACTTCGGCGCACCTGACGGGGCCACTGCCGCACGTGTACCGATCTCGATGCGCCCGGAGGAGCTGGGCGGCGACGAGCTCGGCATGGGCGGGATGTTCACCAAGATCAAGCCGGAGACCATAGCCGCGATGGTGCTGACCGGCATCCAGGGCATGCCGCTGAACAAGGTGCCGCCGTTGGAGCTGGTGGTGCTCCATCCCGACTATGCGGTCGTCAGGCTTCCGATGACGGTGGTCGACCCGCTGCGCGGGATTGGCGAGGAGTCGGTGGGCGCGGCGGCGTTCATCTGGTCGACGGTCCCGGACCGGGGCGGGCCGCGGGACGCGTTCAACGTCTACCAGCTGCTGCACGAGTGGCAGGACTTCTCGCATCGGTTGCATGAGGCGGGGCATCAGCCGTATTGCCTTGTGTGGCCCTGAGCCTTGCGGGCGGCGACTACGCGGTCGCCGCCCCCCCCTTCTACGGGCCGGATCGCGCTGGGTGCGAGCCGTGTCGTGGCACCGCACATTTTCCTGGGCGTGGCCATCGCGGCCGTCGGGACGGCACTGGTCGCTCTCGTCTTCAGCGGACTCGTTACGCGGGCGGCTGCCAATGCGGGTCCCGGCCGGTCAGGGCCAGTACCCGGTCGAAGTCCGAGACTCCCTCTTCGTCGGGCAGCGGGAACGGCTCGCCGAACACTCCCCCCTTGCGGGCCATCGGCGCCATCTCCGCGAGCGCGGGCCCGATTTCACCGACCACGGCCGGGTCCGGCGTGAACTCCTGCCCGGTTGCGCGGGCCAGGTCCCAGGCGTGCACGGTCAGATCGCCCAGCACCATGTGGCCGACGGTCCTGGCCGGAAGACCCATGGTCCCCGAGGTGCCCTCCTCGGCGCCGGGGGCAGCCCACGCCTTGACGAGTGTGGCGGTCTCGTCGGCGAACCGGGCCCGCCAGTCGCCGGCGTCGTCGGTGTAATGCGGTACGGAGCCGAAGTCGGCGTTCTTCTTCGCCGCCAGCGCCTGGAAGTTGATCACCACCTGGATGAGGTGATCGGTCAGGGCCCGTACGTCGTACTCGCTGCACGGCGTAGGGTCGGCCAGCCGCTCGTCGGTGATGCCACGCACCACCGGAACGGCACGCTGCGCCGCCGATTCGAGCAGGTCCCTGATGGTATTCGTCATGGCTCGACGGTAGGGGCGGCCGACGCCCTGCGTATTGAACAAACGCGACATAGGATCCCCCGCATGGCAGGTCCGCGACGCGACACCAGGGGCATAGTCGAAGCCCGCGAACTCTTCGCGCGGGTGCGTTTCCGCCGCCGCGAGCCCGCCCCGGCGCTGCGTCCGTTTCTCGAGCACTACTGGCTCATCGACTGGGACCTTTCGGAGCCGTACGCCTCGCATGTGGTGCCGCATCCGTCCGTGAACGTGGTCTTCCAGCGCTACGGCGACGAGGCGCCGTGGGGCGAGGTCGCGGGCATCGGCCTGGGGCTGTTCACGCAGAAGCTGGAGGGGCGGGGGCGGGTGTGCGGGGTGCAGTTCCGGCCGGGCGGCTTCCGGCCGTTCGCACCGGAGCGGCCGGTGTCCGACTGGACGGGGCACCGGGTGCCGGTCGCGGACGTCCTGGCGGGCGCGGACCCGGAGACTGTGCGCGGAATCCTCGGACCGGAGAGGGAGCCGGAAAGGGAGCCGGAGAGGGAGGACGCGCGGGTCGCAGCGCTGGACGCCTTTCTGCTGGGGCTCGAGCCGGCGGCGGATCCGCAGGCGGTGCGCGCGATGCAGCTGGTCGACCTGGTGCGTACGGACCGTACGATCCGGCGGGTCACCGAACTGGCGGCGGTGGAAGGGGTCTCGGCGCGTTCGCTGCAGCGGCTCTTCGCGGCGTACGTCGGGGTCGGTCCGAAGTGGGTCATCCTGCGCTACCGCATCCATGAGGCGCTGGAGCGCGCCGAGTCGGGTGAAGCCTCACAGAACCCGAGCGAAAGGACGGGCGCGGGGTTGGGGGCGGGGGCGGGGGCGGGCGAGGGCGCGCTGGGCTGGGCGGCGCTGGCCGCCGAGCTCGGGTACAGCGACCAGGCCCATCTCGTACGGGACTTCACGGCGACGGTGGGCGTGCCCCCGACCGCATATGCCCGCCCGGCTCCCGCGTAGCTGCTGCCAGAAGCCGTCAGTAATGGGCAGTATTGGTCAGTAGCTATCGGTGGCTAATGGTGGCTATCAGTAGCAGTCGGTTACGCCGACCGCGCCCGTGCCGTTGGCTGCCGCGTACCGCAGCACCCGCAGGGGCCCTCGAGCAGCGTGCGCGCGTCGAAGCCGGGGTCGTCGCTCATGGCTGACATCCAGGCGTCGATTCGGTTCGGGCGTGAAGTACGGCTCACGGTCGCCACCGCCGAGCCACCACGCCAGGTCCGCGGCGGAGTTCGGGTTGCTTGGTCCACCCCCCCTCCAGATGCGCGAACCTCCCGGGCAGGGCCGCCACTTCGGCGTCGGAGACGGCGCCGATCGCCCATACACCGGTGAAGCTCATCGTCCGGACCCCCGGTTGGCAGACCTTCGTCCTACAGTGCGTGACATGGAGATCAAAGCACCGGTGGTACGGATCGAGCCATGGTCCGAGGACGACTTCGACCTGCTCCGCGCTGCCAACGCGCCGGAGTTGATGGATCACCTGGGAGGCCCGGAGACGGAAGAACAGCTGATCAAGCGGCACCAGCGGTACGTCGATCTCAGCGCGGACCGGACGGGGAAGGGCCGGATGTACCGCATCGTGCTACCGGCGGGCGGGGAGGCGGTGGGCACGGTCGGCTTCTGGGAGCAGACGTGGGACGGGCAGCAGGTGTACGAGACGGGCTGGGGCGTCCTGCCTGCCTTCCAGGGGCGGGGCATAGCCACGGCGGGCACGGTGGCGGTGGTCGAGGAGGCGAGGGCGGAGCACAAACACCGCTATCTGCACGCGTTTCCGTCCGTCGCCAACGGGCCGTCGAATGCGGTGTGCAGGAAGGTGGGCTTCTCACTGGTGGGCGAGTGCGACTTCGAGTACCCGCCGGGGAAGCTGCTGCGGTCGAATGACTGGCGGCTGGACCTGAAGGAGCGGCCGGAGGTGGAGGAGCCTGCGCCATAGCCCCCGGCGGCCAACCGCCGCAGCCCCGGCAAGCTCAGCCTCCCCGCGGGCGTCGACGCCGTGAAGTGCGCGCTCGACGACTCCGCGACCTTCCCTGCCGCCCTGGACTCCGTGACCTCCGTGTTCCTGTACGCCGAGGCGTCGCAGATCGGCGCGTTCCTCGACGAGGCGGGGGCAGCGGGCGTCGAACACATCGTGCTGCTCTCCTCCAGTTCAGCCTGGCTGGCACACGCCGCCGATGACATGCTGACTGCGTGAACGGACCGGAAATCCACCTCAGCGTCGACCCTGAGCTGCGCCTCTTCGTCCCTCCGGAGCGCCGCCAGGGGCGTACGACCCTGGTCACCGACGGATCGTCGACGCTCGGCCATGTCGTCGAGTCGCTCGGCGTCCCGCTCACCGAGGCGGGCCGGCTGCTCGTCGACGGCCGCCAGGTGGCCGCCTCACACATCCCCCGCGCGGGCGAACACGTCGAGGTGTACGGCGTCGAGCGGCCGCAGCAGGTCCCCGGCGCCCCGCTGCGGTTCCTGCTCGACGTCCACCTCGGGACGCTGGCGCGGCGGCTGCGGCTCCTCGGCGTCGATGCGGCGTACGAGAACGAGGACATCGGCGACCCGGCGCTGGCCACCCTCTCGGCGCGGGAGCGCCGGGTACTGCTCTCCCGGGACCGCGGGCTGCTTCGGCGCCGGGAGATCTGGGCGGGGGCGTACATCTACAGCGACCGGCCCGAGGACCAACTGCGCGACGTACTGGAGCGGTTCACGCCGGCGCTCGAGCCCTGGACCCGCTGCACGGCCTGCAACGGCCGACTGATGGACGCCGACAAGGACTCGGTCCAGGACCAGTTGGAGCAGGGCACGCAGCGCACGTACGACGTGTTCGCGCAGTGCACGGCATGCGAGCGCGTGTACTGGCGGGGCGCGCACCATGCCCGCCTGGAGGCGATCATCGAGGACGCGCTGCGCGAATTCGGGGGCGCGGCAGCGTAGTTATCCTCTCGGGGTTACAGCCCCCGGGTTACGGCCTCGGAGTTACGCCCTCCGGATTATGGCCTCCGGGTTATGGCCTCCGGTCACAGCTCCCCGCCGCGCAGCCGCTCGACCTGCGCGGCGCTGAGCTCCACGGTCCGTCGCATATGGGCGGTGAGCAGGGCGATCTCCTCGTCGTCGTACCCATCGAACATGGCGTACCAGGCGCTGTTCAGCTTCTGCCACACCTCGCCGAACTCCGCCATCCGCTCAGGCACCAGCGTCACCAGCACCCGCCGCCGATCCTCGGCGTCACGCTCGCGCGTGACATACCCCGACCCCGCCCGCTCCAGCCGGTCGACGAGCCGCGTCGCGGACCCGGTGGTCAGCCCGGTCAGCTCGGCGACCCGCCCGGTGGTGACCGGACCGGGTTCGAGCCCCAGCAGGTTGAGGCACTGCAGATCCGTGGGGTGGAGCCGCAGATGGTCGGCGAGAGCTTGGTTGAACAGCGCATACGAGGCCATGAAGCGGCGCGAGGCGGTGGACAGCTCGTCCATCAGCCTGCCGCGCCCGGCCGCGCTCTTCTGCGTCATGCAGAGATCGTACGGCGCAACCTCGACGACACCTGCCTCGACGACGCCTCCACGACTCCTCTACGGCCGCTCGTCCGTCAGATACCGCTGGACGGTCGGCGCCAGCCAGCTCACCACCTCCTCCTGGGACATCTCGGCGGCGGGCGGGAAGCGGAGCACATAGCGCGCGAGCGCCATGCCAAGGATCTGCGAGGCGACGAGCGCGGCGCGGCGGGGAGCCTCGGCCGGGTCGGGACAGACGCCGGCGGCGACGGGCCCGATCTGCCCCTTGAAGATCTGGTGCGCGCGCTCGGCGGCCGCGGCATTGGTGACGCTGGCCCGAAGAAGTGCGGTCAGCACCTCGTCCTGCTCCCACCGGTCGAGGAAATGGGAGACCAGGACCGCGCCTATGTGCTTGCTGGGCAGGGCACCCAACTCCGGCAGGCTCAGGTCGAATTCGGAAGCGGCGGCGAACAGCCCCTCCTTGTTTCCGTAGTAGCGCATGACCATCGACGGGTCGATGCCGGCATCGCGGGCGATGGCTCGGATGGTGGCGCGCTCGTAACCGTCCGCCGCGAAGCGCTCGCGGGCGGCTTCGAGGATCGCGGCCCTGGTGGCATCGGAGCGGCGTGGGCCGTTGGTAGCTTCCCTCGTCGTCATGCCAACAACTGTAGGCCAACAGGTGTTGACACGCCAGAGTCGACCGCTCTATGTTTGCCAACAAGCGTTGACCACCAAGTGTTGGCATACAGGAGGCAGCCATGACCGGCAGGCCCAGCACCAACGAAACGTCCCGCGCCACCGACGCAGACGTCCTCGTCGTGGGCGCCGGCCCCACCGGGATGCTGCTCGCGGGCGACCTCGCCGCCGCGGGCATCCCGGTCACCGTCATGGAGCGCCGCCCGCACGAGACCAGCAATATGACGCGTGCCTTCGGTGTGCACGCCCGCACCCTGGAGCTCCTCGACGCCCGGGGACTGGCCGACGAGCTGGTCAAGAAGGGCACCCCCATCACCGGCCTGCGTCTTTTCGGCCGGCTCTCCCTGGATTTGTCCCGGCTGCGGTCCCGGTTCCCGTTTCTGCTGATCATCCCGCAGTACGAGGTGGAACATCTGCTGGAGCGCCGAGCACTGTCCGCCGGCGTCGACTTCCGGTACGGGACGGAGCTGCTCGGCCTGAGCCAATCCGCCGACGCGGACGCGGACGCGGTCACCGCCGAGGTCCAGGACGCCGATGGCGTGCGGACCACCCTCCGCGCCCGCTATCTGGTCGGCACCGACGGAGTGCACAGCGCCGTCCGCAAGTCTCTCGGCCTGCCGTTCCCCGGCACCTCCGTGATCCGGTCCATCGTCCTCGCGGACGTCAGGCTCGCGGAGGAGCCACCGCACCTTCTCGCTGTGAACGGTGTGGGCGACGCCTTCGCCTTCATCGCCCCCTTCGGCGACGGCTGGTACCGGGTCATGGGCTGGAACCGCAAGCACCAGGTCCCTGACAGCGAGCCCGTCGATCTCGACGAGGTGCGCGAGATCGCCCGCCTTGCCCTCGGCACCGACCACGGCATGCACGACGCCCGCTGGATCTCCCGATTCCACAGCGACGAGCGCCAGGCCCCCGCCTACCGGACCGGCCGCGTCTTCCTCGCCGGTGACGCCGCGCACGTCCACTCCCCGGCCGGCGGCCAGGGCATGAACACCGGCCTCCAGGACGCGGCGAACCTCTCCTGGAAGCTCGCCTCGGTCCTGCGCGGCGACGCCCCCGACCCCGAGGCTCTCCTGGACAGCTACCAGTCCGAGCGGCACCCCGTCGGCAAGATGGTGCTGCGCAGCAGCGGCGCGATCGTCCGCCTCGCCATGGCCCACACCCCGCTCCAGCGCGCGGCCCGCTCCCTCGCGGCGCGTTTCCTGAACACGGTCCGTCCTGCCTCCACCAGGGCGATGGGCATGATCTCCGGGATCGGCATCGCCTACGGCGGCACACGCGGCGCCCACCGCCTCATGGGCAGGCGCGCACCCGACCTGGAGCTCGCCGAGGGCCGGCTCTACGAGCTGCTGCGCAAGGGCGAGTTCGTGCTGATCGCTCCGCCAGGCGCCCTCGAGGCAGGCGGCACATCCGCCGCCCCGGCCGTCCCCGGCCGTGTCATACGGGCGCACTGGACGACGGACCACCGCACCGCGCTCCTGGTCCGCCCCGACGGCTACATCGCCTGGGCGTCCAGCCGGTGACGGATGCCGCCCACCGGGAGGCCACCCGAGCGAGTCCCCGGCCGCCGGCGTGACACGCTGTGCCGATGCTCGTCGCCCGGTCCGCCGCCCTCTTCCTCCTCGCCGCCCTCTTCGAGATCGGCGGCGCCTGGCTCGTCTGGCAGGGGCTCAGGGAACACCGGGGCCGGATCTGGATCGGCGCGGGCGTCATCGCCCTCGGTGCGTACGGCTTTGTGGCCACGCTCCAGCCGGAAGGCGAGTTCGGCCGCATCCTCGCCGCGTACGGTGGAGTCTTCGTCGCGGGCTCCATCGTCTGGGGCATGGTCGCGGACGGCTATCGCCCGGACCAGTGGGACGTGATCGGCGCGCTGGTCTGCCTCGCGGGCATGGCGCTGATCATGTACGCCCCGCGGGGCCGCTGAGCCACGACCGCCCCGCCCGCCTATCCTGGGTCGCGTATCGATCACATGCACGAGGAGTAGGACATGACCGCCGCTGGGACCGCTGTCGCCGTCATCACCGGAGCCAGCAGCGGCATCGGTGCCGCCACCGCACGCCAACTCGCCGCCGCCGGCTACCACGTCGTCCTCACCGCCCGCCGCAAGGACCGCGTCGAAGCGCTCGCCGCTGAGCTCACCGGCGCGGGCCACCGGGCCACCGCGTACGCCCTCGACGTCACCGACCGCCCGGCCGTCGACAACTTCGCCGCGTCCCTCGACCGCTGCGACGTCCTCGTCAACAACGCGGGCGGCGCACTCGGCGCGGACCCCGTCGCCACCGGCGACCCCGCCGACTGGCGCCAGATGTTCGAGGTCAACGTCATCGGCACCCTCAACACCACGCAGGCCCTGCTCCCGGCCCTCACCGCCGGCGGCGACGGCACCGTTGTGATCCTCTCCTCCACCGCGGGCCACGCCACCTACGAGGGAGGCGGAGGCTACGTCGCGGCCAAGCACGGCGCCCACGTCCTCGCCGAGACCCTCCGCCTGGAGATCGTCGGCACCCCGGTCCGCGTGATCGAGATCGCCCCCGGCATGGTCAAGACCGAGGAGTTCGCGACGACCCGCTTCCGCGGCGACGCGGAGAAGGCCGCGAAGGTCTACGCGGGCGTGGCCGAACCCCTCACCGCCGACGACGTCGCCGACACCATCACCTGGGCGGTCACCCGCCCCTCCCACGTGAACATCGACCTACTGGTGGTCCGCCCCCGCGCCCAGGCCTCCAACGCCAAGGTGCACCGCGAACTCTGAGGCCGGCCCCGGACAAGGCTGAGGCGGATGCGGCCTCGGCCGCCGTCGATCCCTCGACGGCGGCCGAACCAGATTCCTCGCACTGTGTCAGGGGTTCACCCCTTGTCCTGCTTGACGGGGGCGGCCTCTTCGTCCGAGTCACAGCCAGGGACGTCGCCGTCGCAGTTGGTGGGCTCGTTCCCGGTGATCTTGCTGTCGTCGTCGAGCGTGACGACGGCGCCCTCCCAGTTGTAGATGCCGCTGCCGAGATTGACGGCGCGGTTCTCCGAAACCTTCGTGTCCTCGAGCGTCAGTTGGGTGGTGTCGGCTGTCGCTTCCTGCTCGTTGTTGATGCCGCCGCCGTCCCGGCCCGCCTGGTTCTTCAGGACCTCGCTCTTCGCCGCCCGGCACTCGACGAACCCATTGATATCCGCACCCACGCGGAAACTCCCTGCCGGCCGATCTGTTCAGCGGAGAGGGGCCGCAGACGCCGCACGCTGTGCTCGGCCCACGACCCCTCGATTGCGGGTCAACAGCCTCAGCCCTTCACGCACACAACCTGCTTCAGCTTCGCGACCACCTCGACCAGATCCTTCTGCTGGTCGATGACCTTCTCGATCGGCTTGTACGCTCCCGGGATCTCATCCACGACGCCGGAGTCCTTACGGCACTCCACACCCCGCGTCTGCTCCTCCAGGTCCTTCGTCGAGAACCGCCGCTTCGCAGCGTTCCGGCTCATCTTCCGGCCCGCCCCGTGCGAGGCCGAGTTGAAGGACTTGGCGTTCCCCAGCCCCTTCACGATGTAGGAGCCGGTGCCCATCGATCCCGGGATGATGCCGAAGTCCCCGCTGCCCGCCCGAATCGCGCCCTTACGGGTCACCAGCAGGTCCATGCCCTCGTACCGCTCCTCCGCCACGTAGTTGTGGTGGCAGGAGATGACCGGCTCGAAGGTCACCTTCGCCTTCTTGAACTCCTTGCGGACCACGTCCTGGAAGAGTCCCATCATGATCGCGCGGTTGTACTTCGCGTACTCCTGCGCCCAGAACAGGTCGTTACGGTACGCCGCCATCTGCGGCGTGTCCGCGATGAAGACCGCCAGGTCACGGTCGATCAGACTCCGGTTGTGCGGCAGCTTCTGGGCCTCGCCGATGTGGTACTCGGCGAGCTCCTTGCCGATGTTCCGGGACCCGGAGTGCAGCATCAGCCAGACCGATCCCGACTCGTCCAGACAGAACTCAATGAAGTGATTTCCGCTTCCGAGCGAGCCCATCTGCTTCGTCGCCCGCTCCTGACGGAACTTGACCGCATCAGCCACCCCATCGAACCGGCTCCAGAAATCACCCCACCCCGCCGTCGGAAAACCGTGCAACCGGCCCGGGTCCACCGGATCGTCGTGCATCCCCCGGCCGACCGGAATCGCCTGCTCGATCTTCGAGCGGAGCCGGGAAAGGTCACCCGGCAGGTCGTTCGCGGTCAGCGAAGTCTTCACCGCCGACATGCCGCAGCCAATGTCGACGCCGACCGCCGCCGGGCAGACCGCCCCATGCATCGCGATCACCGAGCCGACCGTCGCGCCCTTGCCGTAGTGGACGTCCGGCATCACGGCGAGGCCCTTGATCCACGGCAGGGTGGCGACGTTCTGCAACTGCTGCATGGCACCGCCCTCGACCGTCGAAGGGTCGGCCCACATCCGGATCGGGACCTTCGCACCCGGTACCTCTACGTACGACATACTCCCTCGATTCCCCCGAAAGCCCATAAAAGTCTTAAAGCGCAAAACCTGCCTGAAGGTCCGCAAAAGACTCAACGGACCGGCATCCACGGCTGCGCGTGCGATAGACATTGTGTCCATCGGCCGCTGTCGGGCGGCAACCGTTTTTCCTCTCGAAGGGAGCCTGGGACCGTGCAACGAAAGGCGTACGCACCCGGCCTGGCGGCGCTCCTCGCGGCGCTCGTCGCCGGCTGCACCGCCGGCACCGCCAACGACGGCTCCGCCATCGACTCCAAGGCCGGCGGCCCCAAGACCTCCGTCGCTCCCCCCGGCAAGTACCGCACGCTCCCCGAGCCCTGCGGCTCCATCGACCGCTCCACCCTCAAGAATTTGCTGCCCGGAGCCGCCGAACTGCCCGAGGAACAGCAGCAGAGGATCTTCCGCGGCACGGCCGTCGTCACCTACGACACCGACCGCCGCGTCGGCTGCGGCTGGAAGGCCGACTCCGCGGACGCATCCCACATTCTCAGCGTCGACTTCGAGCGGGTCGTCTCGTACGACACGGCCGTGAGCGACGACGACCGGGCGCAGGAGGTCTTCGCCAAGAAGCAGGCCGCGGCCTCGCTGCCGGTCCCCGCCGCCTCCTCCCCCTCCCAGCCCCAGTCGCAGTCATCGTCGAAGTCCACGACGCCGACACCGACAGGGAGCGCAACGCCGGCGGGCACTCCGTCCGCCTCCTCCTCCGCCTCCTCCTCCGGCACCCCCGACGGGCTCGAACCCCGCGTCCTCGACAGCCTCGGCGACGCCGCCTTCATCGACGACGTCCTCACCGGAGCGGGCGCCGGATCCACCGCCCAGCGCCGCACCGTGAGCGTGGTTTTCCGCACATCGAACGTGATCGTGACCGTCGTCTACGGCGCGCAGCCCGCCCGTACGACAGAGGTCCCTGACAGCAAGGAACTGCAGGAAAAGGCACAGAGTCTGGCCGGCAAACTCGCCAGGGGGTTCAGCGACTGACCGGCCCCGCGGACCGGCCGGTCAGTGGCGTACGTATCCGCAGACACACCCGCGGACGCGCCATGTCCGCGTACCGTGGCCTCGCCGACCGGACGGGCAGCCGGACAGCCGGACAGCCCGTACGACACGACAATCGATCGACTGAAGGAACCATGCAGCGTTCAGCCCCGCGACTCACCCGCATACTCGCCTGCGCAGCCGTCCCGGTGATGCTCGTCGTCGCCGGCTGCTCCTCGGACTCCGGCTCCAACGCCGGCAAGGCCTCGTCCTCCCCCGCCCCCTCCTCTCAGGACCAGCAGGGCGGGCAGAAGCCCGCGACCGTCGCGCCCGCCAAGTACGCCAAGCTGCCCAGCCCCTGCAAGTCGGTCTCCACGAAGACGATCGAGAAGCTGGTCCCGGCAACGAAGTCCAAGGCGGGCACATCGGGCAAGTCGAGCGATATCACCAGCCGCGGCAGCTGCTCCTGGAACGGTCTGGACGACAACGGCGTCAAGGGCTCGCAGTACCGCTGGTTCGACGTCTCCTTCCTCCGGTACGACTCCGAGACGTCCCTCGGCGTCAGCGGCCAGAAGCGCGCCGAGGACAACTACGCCAAGGAGATCGCCAAGGCGCAGGCCACCGAGGGCGCGAAGAATGTCCGGACCTCGCCCGCGAAGGGCGTCGGCGAGGCGGCCACGGCCATCCGTTACGAGCTGAATAAGACCGGCGAGGACTTCTCCTACGCCACGATCGTGACACGTACGGACAACGTCGTGATCACGCTCACCTACAACGGCACCGGCTACGCGGGCGCGAAGTCCCCGGCCTCCGCCGACCTGTTGGACAGCGCGATGGCGGCCGCCAAGGAGGCCGTGGCCTCGATCGCCGCCGCCAATAAGTAGGTTCCGGCCACGGCCTCAAGTAAGTCCCGGCCACCGCCTGTTGACGCAGTCCGTTACCCCCTGGAAGCACGCCCGGAGGGACGGACTCCGCAACCGTGTGCCAGGCTGTGCCCGCTGGATTCGAAAACGGGAGGGGATCGCGGGTGGCCGCGATGCAGCTGACACGCACGCACCGAATACTCATCGGGCTCGTCGTCGCGGGTGCGGTGATCATCGCCGCGATCGGCTTCGCCGGGTCGTACGCCGCCGTGCGCGAACTCGCCGTGAGGAAGGGCTTCGGCGACTTCTCCCTCGTCTTCCCCATCGGCATCGACGCGGGCATCTGCGTCCTGCTCGCCCTGGATCTGCTGCTGACCTGGCTGCGCATCCCGTTCCCGCTGCTGCGCCAGACGGCCTGGCTGCTGACGGTCGCCACGATCGCCTTCAACGGCGCGGCGTCCTGGCCCGACCCGCTCGGCGTCGGCATGCACGCGGTCATCCCGGTGCTGTTCGTCGTCTCGGTCGAGGCCGCGCGGCATGCCGTGGGCCGGATCGCGGACATCACGGCGGACAAGCACATGGAGGGCGTGCGCCTCACCCGCTGGCTGCTGTCCCCCGTCCCCACGTTCAAGCTGTGGCGCCGGATGAAGCTGTGGGAGCTGCGCAGTTACGAGCAGGTCATCAGGCTGGAGCAGGACCGGCTGATCTACCAGGCGCGCCTCCAGGCCCGGTTCGGGCGGGGCTGGAGACGCAAGGCCCCGATCGAGTCGCTGATGCCGTTGCGGCTGGCGAAATACGGCGTTCCGCTCGCCGAGACGGCCCCGGCGGGGCTGGCCGCGGCGGGCATCGAGCCGGTGCTGCTGCCCCCAGCGCCCCAGCCCCAGGTCGAGTCGCAGCCCCAGCAGCAGGTCCAGGTCCAGCCGCAGCCCCATCCTGAGCTGCCGCGCGGGCAGGAGTGGCCGCAGGAGCACGACGAGTACCAGGAGCAGCACGAGGAGCAGCACGAGGGGCAGTACGAGCAGCAGTACCAGGAGCAGTACGAGCAGCAGTACGAGCAGCAGTACGACCCGCAGCACGAGCAGTACGCCACACAGCAGCCGCAGCCCCAGCCGCAGCAGCAGCCCGGTGAGGACGGCTCAGCCACCCACGAGAGCCCCTGGTTCGCCGCGCCGCAGGTGCCGCAGGAGGCATACGAAAGCGCCGCCTTCAACCCGGCGTACGTCGAGGGCCTGGAGCCCACCCCCGTACGCGTCCCCGCGGGCCCGGGCCGCACCCGCCCTCTCGGCGGTATGGTCCCCGGCCCCCGTACGGAGGCCCAGCAGCCGGAACCCCAGGGCTTCCCCGAGCCGGTGGACGAGGCGTTGGAAGTGCCTGCCGCCCCCGGCCCTGCGGAGGACGAGGAGTTCGCCGGGCTCGCGTACCCGGTCTTCCGAACGTACGTGCAGCAGCACGGGGACTTCCCCAGCGCCGAGCAACTCGACATACACCTCAACGACGGCCACGGCGTCCAGCACCCCCGCAGCCCCGCGCTGCTGCGCCGGCTGATCCCGGCGTTCAGGAACCGCTATCAGTCGGACCTGGAAGCCGAGCACATCGCCTAGCGGACGGCCCGCTGCTTTCCATAGCCGAACATCCGTAACATCCGTACCCGGACAACGGGTGGAGGGCCCCACAACGGGTGGAGGGCCCCCGCCCGGTACCGAACCGGACAGGAACCCTCCACGAACCCGCAGCTCGCAGCTACGCGCCGAGCAGCTTGCGCACCCGGTCCGCGCCCACCGCCAGCAGCAGCGTCGGCAGCCGCGGCCCCGTGTCCTTGCCCACCAGCAGGTGGTACAGCAACGCGAAGAACGACCGCTGCGCGACCTTCAGCTCCTGCGTCGGCTTGGCGTCCGGCTCCAGGCCCGCCATCACCTTCGGCACGCCGTAGACCAGCGTCGTCAGACCGTCCAGGGACCAGTGCGTGTCCAGCCCCTCGAGCAGCAGCCGCAGCGACTCGCGCCCCCGGTCGTCCAGCGAGCCGAGCAGCTGCGTGTCCGGCTCCTCGCGCACCAGGGTGCGCTGGTCGGCCGGGACCTGGGTGGTGATCCAGTTCTCGGCGCAGTCCAGCCGGGGCCGGACCTCGTCCAGCGAGGACAGCGGGTTCGCCGGGTCCAGGTCGCTCAGGATGCGGATCGTCTGCTCGTCGTGGCCCGCCGTGATGTCGACGACAGAGGCGAGCGTGCGGTACGGCAGCGGGCGCGGCGTACGGGGCAGCTCACCCGCGGCGGTACGCGCCGCCCGCGAGTGGGCGGCTGCGTCCGCGGGCAGCGCCGTCCCCTCCGCGACCTTGGCGTCCAGCTTGTCCCACTCGTCGTAGAGCCGCTGGATCTCCTGGTCGAAGGCGATCTTGAAGGACTGGTTCGGCCGCCGCCGCGCATACAGCCAGCGCAGCAGCTGCGGCTCCATGATCTTCAGCGCGTCGGCCGGCGTCGGCACGCCACCCCGCGAGGACGACATCTTCGCCATGCCGCTGATCCCCACGAACGCGTACATCGGGCCGATCGGCTGCACACCGTCGAAGATCTCCCGCACGATCTGCCCGCCGACGACGAACGACGACCCCGGCGACGAGTGGTCGACGCCGCTCGGCTCGAAGATCACGCCCTCGTACGCCCAGCGCATCGGCCAGTCGACCTTCCAGACCAGCTTGCCGCGGTTGAACTCGCTCAGCCGCACCGTCTCCCCGAAGCCGCACGCCGAGCAGGTGTACGTCAGCTCGGTCGTCTCGTCGTCGTACGACGAGACGGTCGTCAGGTCCTTCCCGCACTGCCCGCAGTAGGGCTTGTACGGGAAGTAGCCCCCGGCGCCGCCACTGCCGTCGTCCTCGGCGGCCGCGCCGGAACCCTCCGCCGCCTCCAGCTCCGCCTCGTCCACCGGCTTCTGCGACTTCTTCGCGGGAGCCTTCTTGGTCCGGTACTGGTCGAGGATCGCGTCGATCTTCGCCCGGTTCTTCATCGCGTGCAGGATCTGCTCGCGGTACGCACCCGCCGTGTACTGCTCGGTCTGGCTGATGCCGTCGTACTCCACACCGAGTTCGGCCAGCGCCCCGACCATCGCGGCCTTGAAGTGCTCGGCCCAGTTCGGGTACGCCGACCCGGCCGGCGCGGGCACCGAGGTCAGCGGCTTGCCGATGTGCTCGGCCCAGGTGTCGTCCACACCGGGCACGCCGGCCGGCACCTTGCGGTACCGGTCGTAGTCGTCCCAGGAGATCAGATGCCGGACTTCGTACCCACGCCGCCGGACCTCGTCGGCGACCAGGTGCGGGGTCATCACCTCACGCAGATTGCCCAGGTGGATCGGGCCGGAGGGCGACAGGCCGGACGCGACGACCACGGGTTTGCCAGGCGCACGTCGCTCCGACTCGGCGATGACCTCGTCCGCGAAACGGGAGACCCAGTCGGTCTCGGTGCTGCTCTGAGCCACGATCGGCACGTCCTCGTCCTTGATGCTCGGGTTGCTCGGGTTGATTCGGTCGGTTCGGTTGCTTGGGTTGTAAACCATTCTCCCAGACGGGAGGCACCCCTCCGAGGTTGCCCGCTCCCCAGCCATTCTCGCGGGAAATGGCTTGTGTCTCCATGGAATACTTGACAACCGTCCAGACACCCCACGACACCCTCGACAGGAACGGAAGCTCATGGCCTCGGTCCCTTCCCTCGCTTCGACCGTGCAGCAACGCCTCGCGGACGCCCTCTCGGCAGCTCTGCCGGAGGCCGGCTCCGCCGACCCGCTGCTGCGCCGAAGCGATCGGGCCGACTTCCAGGCCAACGGCATCCTGGCCCTCGCCAAGAAGCTGAAGGGCAATCCGCGCGAGCTGGCGACCAAGGTCGTCGAGGCGATCCCGGCCAATGATGTGCTGGGGGGCATCGAGGTCTCCGGCCCCGGCTTCCTGAACATCACGATCACGGACAAGGCGATCACCGAGACCCTGGCCGCCCGCACCGCCGACGAGCGGCTGGGCGTCCCGTACGCCGAGAACGCGGGCACGACGGTCATCGACTATGCCCAGCCGAACGTGGCCAAGGAGATGCACGTCGGCCACCTCCGCTCCGCGGTGATCGGCGACGCGATGGTGCAGATCCTGGAGTTCACGGGCGAGCAGGTGATCCGCCGCCACCACATCGGCGACTGGGGCACCCAGTACGGCATGCTCATCCAGTACCTGATCGAGCACCCGCACGAGTTGGACCACGAGGGCGCCGAGGAGGTCTCCGGCGAGGAGGCCATGTCTTCCCTGGACCGCATCTACAAGGCCTCCCGCGCGCTCTTCGACTCCGACGAGGAGTTCAAGGACCGCGCCCGCGACCGGGTGGTGGCGCTGCAGGCCGGGGATCCGGAGACGCGCGCCCACTGGCAGCGCTTCGTCGACGAGTCGAAGATCTACTTCTACTCGGTCTTCAACAAGCTCGACATGGAGATCCGCGACCCCGACATCGTCGGCGAGTCCGGCTACAACGACATGCTCGACGAGACCTGTCGCCTCCTGGAGGAGTCCGGCGTGGCGGTCCGCTCGGAGGGTGCGCTGTGCGTCTTCT
Source organism: Streptomyces sp. NPDC000880 (assembly GCF_053599675.1). Taxonomy (NCBI): domain Bacteria; kingdom Bacillati; phylum Actinomycetota; class Actinomycetes; order Kitasatosporales; family Streptomycetaceae; genus Streptomyces; species Streptomyces sp. NPDC000880. The sequence continues at coordinate 72,710 of NZ_JBSFMS010000022.1, forward strand.
TCGACGACGTAAAGGGACCGGACGGCAACCCGACCCCGCTCATCGTCAGGAAGAGCAACGGCGGCTACGGCTACGCGGCCACCGACCTCTCCGCCATCCGCGACCGGGTGCAGAACCTCAGGGCGAACACGCTCATCTACGTGGTGGACGCCCGGCAGTCCCTGCACTTCAAGATGGTCTTCGAGACCGCGCGCCGGGCGGGCTGGCTGAACGACGAGGTGAAGGCCGTCCAGCTGGCGTTCGGCACGGTGCTCGGCAAGGACGGCAAGCCGTTCAAGACCCGTGAGGGCGAGACGGTGCGGCTGGTGGACCTGCTGGACGAGGCGGTGGAGCGGGCGACGGCGGTCGTGCGCGAGAAGGCCGAGAAGGTCGGCCTGACCGAAGAGGAGATCGTCGAGAACGGCCGGTACGTCGGCATCGGCGCGGTGAAGTACGCGGACCTGTCCACCTCGGCGGCGCGGGACTACAAGTTCGACCTGGACCAGATGGTGTCGCTCAACGGCGACACGTCCGTGTACCTGCAGTACGCCTACGCCCGTATCCGGTCGATCCTCCGCAAGGCGGGCGACGTCAAGCCGGCCGCCCATCCGGAGCTCGAACTGGCCCCGGCGGAGCGCGCGCTGGGCCTGCATCTGGACCAGTTCGGCGAGGTCCTGTCAGAGGTTGCGTCCTCGTACGAGCCGCACAAGCTGGCCGCGTACCTCTACCAACTGGCCTCGCACCTCACGACGTTCTACGACCAGTGCCACGTCCTGAGCGAGGACAACCCCCCGGAGCTCGTCGAGAACCGTCTGTTCCTGTGCGACCTGACCGGCCGTACGCTCCACCAGGGCATGGCGCTCCTCGGCATCCGCACGCCTGAACGCCTCTGACGCTCACGGCTACGGCTGGGCGGACCCGCCCGCCCTTGTCCGGCCACGCACTGACGCACACCACGTGACAGCCCCCAACCGGTTCCCCGGCGGGGGCTGTCACCGCATTTCAGTCACATCAGCGGGCGCGACGTTCTGCCCGATGCTTCGTCGATCTCTGTGTGGGCCTTCTGCAGCAGTTGCGAGGCGAGGTCCATGAGCGCCCGTGCGCCCGAGATCTCCTCGCCCACCCTCAGCTGCTCCGGGTCGGAACGGTGGCGTTGGGCGTTGCCGTGGCTGCGCATTTCCGTGCCGTCGCCGAGCCTCACCATGGCGGCCGACCTCGTCCGGTCGCCGTCCTCCTGGAACTCCATCTCGATGTGCCATCCGACGAGTGTCTGCATGGCGGATCACCTCCAGCGGTACTTCTTCCAGAGTGCGCCGCCCGGCCGGAGATCACCACAGCACTTACCAGATGATGAGTACCTGACCGGCACCGACCCGGGCCTCGCAGCTCTGCACGACCTGGCGCTGCTGACCGGCATGTACGGAATGTTCATGGGCGTCCTGCAGGCCTTCGCACTGGTGCGTACGGAGAACATCCCAGCCACCGAATTCTCCGAGCTCCTGGTCCCCTGGATCAGCGCGATGCTCTCGAGCGCGCCGGAGCTGGCCAAGGCGATCGACTCGGGACAGCACCTGACGGATGTCCCCAGCCTCGCCGTCAGCCAGACCGCCTTCCCCAACCTCCTGGACACCTTCCGCGACCAGGGAGTCAGCACGGAACTCTTCGAGCCGCTCCAGGCGATCATGGACCGTGCGATCGACGAGGGCCATGCGGCCGACGGAGCGTCCCGTATCGCCGACCTGCAAGACACCGTGGGCCTGTTGGACCGTTTGCCAGGAGGGCGATGAGCACCGCACTGCACTGGTTCAAGTCCAGCCGCAGCGGCAACGACGGCGGCGCCTCCATCGAAGTCGCCTACGCCTGGCGCAAGTCCACGCACAACAGCGACGAAGGCGGCGCCGGCGTCGAGGTAGCCGCCCACCCCGCCGCCGTACACAATCCGCGACTCCAAGAACCCCGACGGCCCCATGCGCGCCCTCGCCCCCTCCACATGGGCCGCCTTTACCACCACCCTGTTCTGAGCCAATTGTCAGTGGCGACCCTTAAAGTCGCTTACATGCTGATCAACCCGAACGCCCTCGGCCTGGATCTGCCGCCCGGTGCCATGCGCGTCCAGCCGTCCCTCTGGTACGCGAACGAGCCCGCGCGGCACGACACTTGGGCGCGCTTGCTCCCCGCCCGGGAGGCGTCGGGCTTACACCCGGTGCTGCTCGTGAACGACGAGGACCGCTCCCTCACCTGGGACCGGGGTCTCGATCTCGACCGTGTGGCCCGTCCGGACGACCACGACGTCGAAGAGGTCCTGATGGCCCTGTGGGACTACGACATGGCGGAGAACGAGGCCGAAGACGACGCGGACACCATCGCCCCGTTCACGCCCGAGTGGCCGGGCCTCGCCCCCGCGGGCGAGCGGGTGGCCGACCCGGACGTCACGGCCGCCCGCGTCGCCGGCGAGCTGCTGAAAGCCGGCCGGCTGCCCGGCGCCCGGGCCGGGCTGATACCCGTACGCCGCAGCGCGGACATCCTCAGCGCGCTGGGCTGGACCGCTGCTGGTAACCACTCGGACACCGGCCTGCTCTCCGCCGTGCTGCGCTCCTGGGAGGACCGCTTCGGTGTCCGCGTCGTCGCGCTCCACTTCGACCGCGTGGACGTGTCCGTCGCGGCCCCGCCCCGCATGATGACGGAGGCGCTCGCAGTCGCCGCCGAGCACCACGCGTTCTGCCCGGACAACGTCCGGCAGGGGTACGACACGATCCGCGAGTACGCGGCGGAGGGCCTACTGGGCAGGCAGCACTGGACCTTCTGGTGGGACTGACCGGAGTAACAATTTTCGGCTGACCTCAGGCTGGCATTGGTCTATACCTTGACTCGATCACGCCAACGCGCTTGAGTGTGCGGCACCAGCCCCCCACCACGGCCTGTCCGGAGGCCCCAACGCCCGCTCCGGACGAGGCCGTTGCCGCGCAAAGGAGTGATCGAGTGCTGAGACACCGCATCATGGCGTTGCTGATCGCGGTCCTCGTAGGAAGCGGACTGGCCGCGGTCTTCATGCCCGCCGCCACCGCCGCCACCGCGGACGCCTGCACCTCCGCGCCGAACTGGTCCGCCGGTACTTGGTACGGCACTGGCAACGTTGTCAGATACACGGACGGCAAGTACTACATAGCCGAGCACGACAACCCGGGTTACGACCCCACCATCAGCACCTGGTACTGGGACCCGTACACCTGTAGTGGCGGCCAGAACCCGTCCCCGTCCGGCTTCGTCGTGAGCGAGGCGCAGTTCAACCAGATGTTCCCGAACCGGAATTCATTCTACACGTACAGCGGGCTGAACGCCGCCCTCGGCGCGTACCCCGGCTTCGCGAACACCGGCAGCGACACCGTCAAGAAGCAGGAGGCCGCGGCCTTCCTCGCCAACGTCAGCCATGAGACGGGCGGTCTGGTCCACATCGTGGAGCAGAACCAGGCCAACTACCCGCACTACTGCGACTGGGGCCAGCCCTACGGCTGTCCGGCCGGCCAGGCGGCGTACTACGGCCGTGGGCCGATCCAACTCAGCTGGAACTTCAACTACAAGGCGGCGGGCGACGCGCTCGGCATCGATCTGCTGGGCAACCCCTGGCTTGTGCAGAACGACGCCGCGGTGGCCTGGAAGACGGGCCTTTGGTACTGGAACACGCAGACCGGCCCGGGCACGATGACCCCGCACAACGCGATGGTCAACAGCCGCGGCTTCGGTGAGACGATCCGGAGCATCAACGGCAGCCTGGAGTGCAACGGCGGCAACCCCGGCCAGGTCCAGTCCCGCGTCACCAAGTACCAGCAGTTCGTCCAGATCCTGGGCACGACGCCCGGCTCGAACCTGTACTGCCGCCCGCCTCATACTCCTCGGCCTGCTGCAGGAACGCGTCGACGTTCATCTC